>CAOJBM010000063.1 GCA_948329525.1 uncultured Mycoplasmatota bacterium | reverse complement strand
AGTACCGACTTATACAGTTGGTACTATTTTTATTAAAATGATTAAAATCACAATAATAAAGAATATTATGATAGTATAAAGATTTCTTTCTCTATTTCTCATAATATCACCTTCCACTTTTAAAAGTAAAGGAGAATAGTATCTAAACTAACTAGATATTCCTAAACCAATTACAACAAACAAACGTTTTGGAAACAACGATTTTAAATAAAAAGAATTAAAAATTTTTAAGTAGTTATCAGAAAGAATTAAAAAAAAGAACCGAAGTTCTTAATTGCTTAAAAGTTACTTTGATATCTATATTTTTACCATTCAAGTGCAATTTTAGTATTCGACTTAGAATTATAGGGATTATCATAAAACTCAAGTTCAATATAGTTCGAATCGTTATTTAAAGCAAATACCATTTCAGCAGTCGCTTTACGACCTTTAGAAACTTTATTAGGATATTTATAATCAATTACTTCGTAAGTTTCTAAACTATTATTATCTTTATCATATGCTTTGAAATTTGTACTGCTTATATATAAATCATCTTCTAATGTTAGATTTTCATATTCGTAAGATATAACAATGACTTTTTTTGCTTCTTTATCTGAATATTCATTTCTTTGTTTTGATTCTTTTATTCCTGTTATTTTTAATCTATATTTTCCATCATCATTGTTTATATAGATATCATCATTTAATTTATGTGAAGATAAATCTTTAATATTAGAACTAGAATTATTATCTGAATTCATGTCTAATAAATCATCTAAATTCATATCTTCAATAAAGGAATAAATTTTACTATTTTCTAAATCTTCTAAAGCACTTTCTAATTTTTTACTATCTTCTTCAGTAATATCATCTGACTCTATTGCTTTACTAGTGTCATAGTCAGCTATTTTTTCTTTAGTTTTAATTGTATAATTCATTTTTACACCAAAATCAATTTCTTCACCATCAATTTCAGCATTAATAGAGAATTCCATAACACCTTCATATTCAGTACTACTTTTTTCTTTACAAGTTATTTTAATAGTACCTTTTGCTTTAATTTCGTCTTCAACGTTAATATCGTAATCTAAGTCAATTCCTTCTTCATCGAATTGTCTTACTGTAAGAGTAGCAATTTTTTGTTTATTAAATTTAACTTCAACATCAGTTACTTTCTTTTCTGTTTTAGCAATTACTTCAAGTTTCATGTCACTTTGTTTTTCACTAACTAAAAGATAAACATTATCTTTATAAGCACTATAAGATATAGTTACTGTATCAAGTTTTAATTCAACTTTTATGACTTTATTAGTAACACCAGTTGTATAAACATTTAATTCTCCTTTTGGCATATCTTCATAGTTGTCACTATCTTTTAATTCTTTTAAAGCATCTTTAATATCACTTTTTTCAGTATCAGTTAACTTAGCAAGTTTTGATAAAAATTCATCATTTTCAGTTAATATATCAGATAAAGATGTCATTAATTCTTTTGTAGATGATTTATCAATATTGTAACTTATTTTAGTTGTTTTAACTGATAAGTCGTTAATTTCAATCTCTTCTTTTTCTTTAGTCATTTCATCTTTATTTAATGATTTGATTAAAGCATCTTTAAATTCTTTTACTAAGTAATCAATATCATCAGTAGAAATATTATCTATTTCTTTCATAGCTTCTTCAAGTTCTTCTAAATTAAATTCTTTCTCAAAATCAAAGTCATCAAGTACATAAGTATTATCAAATAAATTATTACTTTTCAAATACATTTTGTTGTCTTTTGCAAATACTGTGGCATTAAGTAAATCTTTACCATTTTCTTTTAAAGTAGCTTCTCCTTCTATTAGCTTATTAGCATAGTCAAGACCAGCTGTAAAAGAAATTTTATCATCTTGGATATCTTTAAACATATCGCCAGTTAATTCAATGTCGCCATTAATTTTTAAAGAATCTTTTGTAATATCAAAGTCTTTCTTCTTTTTGTCGTATTCTTTTAGTTCATCTTTAAAGTCTTTATAAGCATTGTTTATAGAGTCCTTTAAGATGTTTGTTGGGTTATTAGAGATAATTTTATATCCTATACCTCCAACTACTAAGATAATGGCAATAACAGCCATAACTATTCCCACTACCCATTTTTTCTTTTTACTTCTACCCGCTAAATCATTTGGAACATTGTCTTTATCTTCGTTTAGAGTCTCATCATCAACGATAACTGTCTCTTCTAAGTTAGGACTTTGTTCTTGTACATTTTCTGTACTTTTTTCATTTTTTGGCATACCTTTTTACCTCACACTTTCTATATCAAACATTATACTATACTTTATTCTTTTTTGATACAAAAATTAGTCGTTTTGGGGAAAATTCTTTTAATTAAGTATTAATTTAAAAAAGATACATATTAATTATTAGAGGTGTTATATGAAAAAGTTAGTATTATTTTTATTTATCTTTTTTGCTTTTATCAGTGTTTCTAAAGCAGAAGAACTTGCTCCCAATGCCAAAAGTGCTGTATTAATGAATTATGAAACAGGACAAATTGTTTATGAGAAAAATAGTAAAGAAAAGCTTCCACCAGCTTCAATGACCAAAATGATGACTCTATTATTAATTATGGAAGCGATAGATGATGAAAGTATTTCCTATACTGATGAAGTAATAATAAGTAAGAATGCTGCTTCAATGGGAGGAAGTCAGATTTTTGTTGAAGAAGGTTCTAAATTAAAAGTTGAAGAGTTAATAAAAGGAATTGCAATTGCTTCTGGAAATGATGCCGCTGTGGCAATGAGCGAAAAAATTGGAGGAAGCTTAGAAAACTTTGTTGCTATGATGAATGATAAATGTAGTGAAATAGGATGTGTTAATACCCATTTTGCTAATGTTCATGGATTAGATGATGATAATCATTATAGCTGTGCTCACGATATGGCTTTAATTGGAAAAGAGTTAGTTCGTCATCAAGATATCTTAAGATTTACTAGTACATATGAAGAATACTTAAATAAACCTGATGGTACTAAAATATGGCTTGTTAATACTAATAAATTAGTTAGATTCATGCCAGGAGTAGATGGCTTAAAAACTGGTTTTACAGCTAATGCAATGTATTGCCTAACAGCAACTGGGTTAAGAAATAATATTCGATTTATTTCTACTGTCATGGGAGTTCCTACTTCAACTTTAAGAAGTGAAGATACTACTAATTTACTTAATTATGGATTTAATAATTATAAAATTAATGAAGTAGTTAGTGAAGATAGAGAGTTAGGAAAAGTTAATATAGAAAAAGGAAAAATTGATGAAGCAGATTTAAAAGTTGTAGAAGGAGTTAGAGAACTAAAAAAGATTAATGAAGAAAGTAGTGAGTATGAATATATCGTCAATGTCGATAAAAGTATTAAAGCTCCAGTTTATAAAGGAAATGTCATTGGTTCCTTAGATGTTTTAAATAACGGAAATAAAGTTTATTCTGTAGACTTAACTGTTAAAGAAGATGTTTTAAAAAGTTCCGTATTTGATTTATTTATAGATAATTTAAAAGTCATCTTCTGTGGTAAATAAAAAGTCAAATATTGTCAAATTTTGTTAAGTAAAAGGAGAACTGTCAAACACTCTTCTTTTTTATGTTAAAATTAAAAATGAAAGTTCGAGGTAATTTATGAAAAGAAAAAAAGAAGAAAGAAAAAAGAAAGAAAGCAAACCAGGTTCTTTTTATCGTTTTTTAAGCATAGTATTAATTGTAGTTTCGATTATTACTCTTATAATGACTAATTCTTTAGGTATTTTGCCACTTAAATTTATGCTTCCACTTACAATTATTTTAATTTTAGTAGATGTAGTTTTAATCAAATTTCTTTTAGTTAGAAATCATTTAAGAATAATAAGTAGCATTATATCTATTATCTTAATAATTGTGTTGTGTTACATTATTATCCATGAAATCACAACATTAAATTTCTTTAGTAAAATAGGAGGAACGCATTATAAAATAGTTAATTATCAAGTTGTCGTTTTAAATGATAGTAGTTATGATAAATTAGACGATTTAAAAAAAGAAGAAATAGGACTTTTAAATACTACAGAAAAAGATTATAAGGAAGCTATTAAAGAATTAGAAAAGAAAATAAGGTTTGAAAATAAGAGTTTTAATGATAATAATGCTTTAAGAGATAATTTAATAGAAGGGGAAATTGCAGCTATTTTAATTGAAGAGAGTACTAATAATATTTTAAAAGAAGAAGATGAAGAATACAAAGATAAGACAAAAGTCATATATTCTTTTGAAGTTAAAATAGAAGTTGAAGATATTTCAAAAAAAGTTGATATTACAAAGAATCCATTTAGTATATATATTACAGGAATCGATACATATGGCTCAATTAGTACAGCATCAAGAAGTGATGTTAATATTGTGGTCACTGTCAATCCAAAGACAAAGAAAGTAATGCTTACGTCAATACCAAGGGATTACTATGTTAAGTTACATAGTAAAAAAGAAAATGATAAACTAACTCATGCTGGTATTTATGGGGTAGAAGAGTCAGTTACAACAATTGAAGATTTACTAAATCTTGACATTAACTATTATGTAAAAGTTAATTTTACTTCCCTAATTGACATTGTTGACTCGATTAATGGAATAACTGTAAATAGTAATTATGATTTTAAAACAGGAGTTTATGATAGCAATACAAGACCATATTCTTTTAAAAAAGGTAAAAATGAATTAAATGGTAAAGAAGCTTTAGCATTTTCAAGAGAAAGAAAAGCCTTTAATGGAGGAGATAGGGTAAGAAATGAAAATCAACAACTTGTTTTAAAAGCAATTGCTGATAAAGTTTTATCTCCGACTATTTTGACTAAATATAATAGTTTATTATCTTCATTAGAGGGTGCTTTTGTAACAAATCTAGATGATAGTGAAATTACATCTTTTATCAAAAAACAACTTGATGAAAATAGTAATTGGGATATATCTAATTACGTTTTAGAAGGAACAGATTCATCAGATTATACTTACTCTTATAAGAGTGGTAAATCTTATGTAATGCTTCCCTTAGAAGATAGTGTAAATTCTGCTATAGATAAAATAAATGAAGTATTAAATAATGAATAATAATGCAAATTAATTGACTTAAGCAAAATATTATACTATTATATATATAAGATAGGGTAAGGTGATTGGTATGAAAAAAGTATATGTGAAATCTTTAATCGTACTTGTTTGCCTTTTAACTGCATCTCTTTTTTTAAGTACAAGTTATGGTTTATGGAAGATAACTTCCAATCCAGATGAAATAATAGCATCTAATAATGGATGTTTTGAGATAATTTATTCTCAAGAAGAAAAAATAATTATTAGTGATATGAAACCATTAAGTATTGAAAACGGCAAAGCTCTAACACCTTATACTTATAGTATTAAAAATACTTGTAATGAAGAAAAAGAAGTAGAAATTAGATTAAATATTTTAGATACTAATACTATAGATATAAAGGGGTTAACTGTTTTTATGACAGGAGATTCTTCTTTAGAACCAACAAAATACAATACACTAAAAAATAGTCGTACAACTATGGAAGGTGTAGGAAATAGTAAGATACTTAATAATATAGTTGTAAAACCTAATGAAACAATTAGAACTAATTTGAAATTATGGTTAGATGAAAAAGAAGTTAGTAGTGTGGAAGCTAACCAAGAATTTAATGCTATAGTTGAAATAACCGATAAAGAAACAATTACTTTACCAACATTTAAAGAAACGATTTTAGAAAATAATGGCGGTATAGATAGTATTTCAGCTAAAGGAGGACCAGATTTCAGTTTACCTGCTACCCTAAATGAAGGTTTATTTGCTACTAATGATGAAGATGGCATTAGTTATTACTTTAGAGGAACTATTCCAAATAATTATGTAATGTTTGCAGGTCGCATGTGGCGAATTATAAGAATTAATGGCGATGAAACTGTAAGATTGATTTTACAAGATAGTTTAGAACCTAGCGAGTTTAATATAAATAAAAATTCTACTTCTTATGCTGGTTACACTATTAAAAGTGGCGATGAAGTAGAAAATAGTACTATTAAAGAAATGTTAGATAAATGGTATCAAGAAAATATAATGAATAATAATTTAAATAGTTTTGTAGCAACATCAAAGTATTGTAATGATACAAATAATTATTCAGAACAATATCATATTTATTATGAACCATATAATCGAATTGTAAAGAATATTAATCCTAGCTTGGATTGCCAAGAAAATAATGAAGGATTCGGAGGTAAATATCGCCTTAAAGTTGGCTTAATTAGTGCTGATGAAATAGTTATGGCTGGAGCTAATTATAATTCAGCTAATTCAAGTATTTATTTGAATAATGGTACAGATTTTTATACAATGACTCCTAGTGACTATTACTATTATTCAGCTTATATGATGTTTTTGAAAGCCGATGGTACGTTAGATGATGTTTCTGTTTCCCAAAAGAAAGCTATAAGACCTGTTATATCTTTAAAGGCTTCAACTGTTGTAATAGGTGATGGAACAATAGAAAATCCATATAAAATAGATGAAGATGTGCTGTAAATGTTTACATCTTTTTTTATTGCTATAAAAAATTAAATTTAGTATTGTAAGAAAATTAAGATTCATTTCTTAATAAATGTTTAACTTTACAAAATATACAGAGATATTTTGATACATCTTGTCGAACTTGTATAAAATAGTTTGAATATCTTCTATATTCATAGTGGAAGGGATAAATATGAAGATAGAAGAAATAATTAAAGTACATGAAAAGTTAATATATAAAATAGCTAGTAAGTTTTATAATTATGATAGAGAAGATTTATATCAAGTAGGAGTAATTGGCTTAATTAAAGCTTTAAGAAATTATAAAGAAAATAGTGAGACAAAGTTTACTACTTATGCTTATGAATATATTTTTGGAGAAATGTATCGCCTTGTTAATGATAGTAGAACTATTAAATTAAATAAAGATATTTTAAAGATTTATAAAAAGATTGAACAAACTAGATATTTACTAGCTCAAAAAAATGGGGCTTTCCCAACAAATGGGGAGATTGCTTTATATTTAGAAATTGATGAAAGAATTATTGAAGCTACGATTATAAGTGCCCAGTCAATTCTAAGCTTAGACAAAGAAACAGAGGAAGAAATAGATTTATATAATAAGTTAGCTACAGAAGAAAATATTAGTAAAGAAGATAAAATTGCTCTTTATGATAGTTTAGAAACTTTAGAAGAACAAGAAAGAAAAATTATTGATTTCCGTTACTTTAAAGATATGACACAAAGTGAAACAGCTAAAAAGTTAGGTTTAACGCAAGTAATGGTTTCAAGATATGAAAAGAAAAGTCTTGATAAAATGCATAGTTATTTAGCAAGTTAGAATTTTAATATTTAAATTTCTTAGAAATAAGCTGTGATGAATATAAACTTAGTTCTTAGTGCCATTAAACATTTAAAAGGATTAGCATCAAAAAATAGTACTTGAAAAGTGTTGAAAAACCATATATAATCTTATTTAAGCAGATGAAAAAAGAGTAGTAGTAATTGTAAACTTTTTAGAGAGTCTATGGTGGTGGAAATAGATAAGTAATATTTATGAACTTGCTTTTGGATGTGTTAGGTTAAACCCTTTATCGTTTTTGAGCTAATAAATTTAGAAATTAAGGTGGTACCGCGGCATTTTCGTCCTTATGATGAAGATGCTTTTTTATTTTGGAGGTGAATCATGACATATGTATTATTTTTTATAATTATCTTTTTAATACTTTTACTTTTGATGACAATCTTTTATCGTAATAGAATAGTTAAGGAAAAGAAATTATCAGAAGTTAGATATTTTGAAAAAAAGTTTGGACTTGATAAAAGTTTAATGAATTTAAAAAAATTTTATAGTGGAATTGCTTTAATTAATTCACTTATAATTGCTTTTGTTACAACACTTCTCATGTATATGGATATTGTTTGGGAAATTAATTATGGCATAGAGTTATTTATTGGTTTTATATTATTATTTTTGTTAATATATTCATTATATGAGATATATGGTAAAATTTTAAAAAAGAGAGGAAGAAAGAGAAATGGAAATTAAGACAAAAGAAATAGAAAAGAAATGGCAAAATTATTGGTTAGAACATGAAACATTTAAAGTTGATAATAAAGGCAAAAACCCTTACTATATTTTAGTAGAGTTCCCTTATCCTAGTGGTAGTGGACTACATGTAGGACATGTTCGAAGTTATACAGCTCAAGACGCCATGGCAAGAATGAAAAGAATGCAAGGACATAATGTGCTTTATCCAATGGGATGGGATGCTTTTGGAGCTCCTGCTGAACAATATGCAATTGCTAATCATATTCATCCAAAAGATGCTGTAAAAGAAAATATTAAAACATTTAAAGGTCAAATGATGAGTTTAGGATTCTCTTTTGATTGGAGTAGAGAATTTTCAACTACGGATCCAGAATACTACAAATGGACTCAATGGCAATTCTTACAATTTTATAAACATAATATGGCATATAAAGAGAAAGTACCTGTAAATTGGTGTCCTAAGTGCAAAACAGTATTATCTAATGAAGATGCTGCTGGTGGTGTATGTGAGCGTTGTGGCAGTAGTGTCGTTCAAAAAGAAAAAGAACAATGGATGCTTAGAATGAGTGATTATTCTGAAGACTTACTTAAAGGTTTAGATGATACTAATTTTGCACCAAAAGTAAAATTAGGTCAAATAAATTGGATTGGTAAATCAACTGGTGTTGAATTAGATGTCGAAATAGTTGGTGGTGGAAAATTCTCGATATTTACAACTTGTATTGAAACTATTTATGGAATAACTTTCTTTGTTATTGCTCCAGATGGAAAATTAATTAAAGAGTTAATGCCAAGAGTAAAAAATAAAGAAGAAGTTATGAATTATATTTCTGAAACTGCTAAAAAATCTAATATGGATAGAACAGAATTAAATAAAGGTAAGAGTGGCTGCTTAGTAGAAGGAATTAAAGCTATTAATCCAATTAATGGTAAAGAGGTCCCAGTTTTCTTAGGAGATTTTGTTTTAGGTGACTATGGAACAGGTGCTGTAATGGCCGTACCTAGTCATGATGAGAGAGATTTTCTTTATGCAAAAGTTCATAATTTAGATATGATTCAAGTAATTGATGGTGCTTCAACTACTGAAAAAGCTTTTGAAAAACATGATTATTTAGGTAAAGGTTGTAAGTTGATGAATTCTAGTGAATTTACTGGTTTAGCAGTAGAAGAAGCCAAAGAGGCTATTACCAAGAAGTTAGTAGAAAAAGGTATAGCTAGAGTTACTAATAACTATAAAATGCGTGATTGGATCTTCTCAAGACAAAGATTCTGGGGTGAACCAATTCCAATGATTAATTGTCCTAAATGTGGATGGGTACCTATGGATGAAAAAGATTTACCGCTACTTTTGCCTAATGTAGCCGAGTACGAACCGACAGAAGATGGGGAAAGTCCACTAGCTAATATCACAGAATGGGTAAATTGTAAATGTCCTAAGTGTGGTCATGACGCCAAAAGAGAAACTGATACAATGCCAAACTGGGCTGGTTCTTCATGGTATTTTTTACGATTTATGGATGCTCATAATGCTAAAGAATTTGCTTCGATGGACGCAATGAAATACTGGAACAAAGTTAATTGGTATAATGGTGGGATGGAACATACAGCAAGACATTTATTATATGCAAGATTTTGGGTACAATTCTTATACAATATTGGTTTAGTACCTAATAAAGAGATGATAGATACAAGAGTAAGTCATGGAATGGTTCTAGGATCTAATAACGAAAAGATGAGTAAATCTAAAGGAAACGTTATTAACCCAGATGATATTGTTAATGAATATGGAGCAGATACTTTAAGAGTTTATGAAATGTTTATGGGCGACTATGAACAAGACGCTCCTTGGAGTACAGATTCTCTAAGAGGATGTAAGAGATTCTTAGATAAAGTTACAAGATTATTTGATAAAGTAAATTATAATGAAGGTTACACAAAAGACTTAGAAGTAATTCAAAATAAAAGTATTAAAAAAGTTAGCACCGATTTAGTAAACTTATCATATAATACTGTAGTTTCAACATTAATGATTTTAGCTAATGCGTATGAAGCTAAAGAATCTATTACAAAAGAAGATTATCGTTTGTTATTAATCTTATTAAATCCAATAGCACCTCATATTACAGAAGAATTAAATGAACAGTTAGGATATCAACCAATCTGTGAAAGTACATGGCCAGAATATGATGAAAGTAAAACTATTGATAGTGAAATTGAGATTGGTGTTCAAGTTAATGGTAAATTAAGAGGATCAATAGTAATTTCTTTAGATGAAGATGAAGAAAGTATTAAAGAAAAAGCAATGAATGTCGAAAATGTTCAAAAGAACATTTTAGGTAAAGAAATTGTTAAAGTTATAGTCGTTCCTAAGAAAATAGTTAATATCGTCGTTAAATAACAAGGTTTAAGCCTTGTTATTGCTTTTGCATAGATGTATAATATGTAGCAATTGATAGTGTGAAAAGTTTTATGGAAAACAAGTCACACTAGATGAAAAAGATATTA
>CAOJBM010000062.1 GCA_948329525.1 uncultured Mycoplasmatota bacterium | reverse complement strand
AGCTATTTATGAGTCAGAGAAAAAGGAAGAAATTGCTGAAGCTAGAGAAGAAGGAATTGAGCAAGGAATTGAACAAGGAATTGAACAAGGAATTGAACAAGGAATTGAACAAGGTATTGAACAAGGAAAAAAAGAAAATGCTATTGACATGATTAAAGCATTGTTTAAGAACAATGTAAGCATTAATATTATAGCAGAAAGTGCTAAAATCTCAATTGAAGAAGTCAAAAGTATTTTAGAAATAAGTTAAGATGGAAAAAAATTTATACATAATAAAAAAATAATCTTCCATAATATAAATGGAGGATTTTTATATGAATAAAGAAGAATATAATGAATTAGTAAAGAAAGTAACACCTAAAGAACATACATTTAAAAATTGTTTTATTGCTTTTGTGGTAGGAGGTTTTATCGGAGTTTTAGCAACTCTTATTCATGAAGTATTAACTAAAACATTTGGAGTATCAATGGACGATGCCGCAATATGGGTAATTATCATTTTAATTGGCATGTCTTCTCTTTTGACAGGATTGGGATTCTTTGACGATTGGTTTACAAAATCAAAATCAGGTTTACTAATACCTATTACAGGCTTTGCTCATTCCATGACAAGTAGTTCTTTAGAATACAAAAAGGAAGGATTAATTACTGGAATTGGTGCTAATACTTTTAAACTTGCGGGAAGTGTTATTTTGTATGGCATAATAGCAGCTTTCTTATTTACAGTTATTAAGGTGGTATTCTTTTTATGAGTACTTTTAAATATAATAATGTCTATATAAAAGACTATATAACTTTAGTAGGACCAGATGAAAAAGTGAGTAAATTAAAAGGTTTTGATGCCAGTATAAATGATTTTTATTTTGGAGAAAAGACATTTGAGTTAGCAGAAATAAAAATGCAAAGAAAAGTAATTGACACTATCTTGTCACGTAATAAATTATTAGAAAGTAATATTGATTTATTATTAGGTGGAGATTTAATTAACCAGTTATGTATTACAAATACAGCTGCTTCTAATTATTACATTCCTTACTTAGGTTTATATTCAGCTTGTGCGACATTTAACGAGTCTTTAATAGTGGGAGCTAACTTCATTGAAAGTAAACTGATTAACAATGCTTTGACAGTTATTAGTAGTCACAATAAGACAGCTGAAAGACAGTATCGTTATCCAATTGAATATGGAGCTAATAAAAAGTTGTATTCCAGTTATACAGTAACAGGTAGTGTGGCAAGTCTTTTAACGAATGCAGAAACTAATATTAAAGTTGAATCAAGTACAATTGGAAGAGCTATTGATTTTGGAGTAACTGATGCTAATAATATGGGAGCAATTATGGCTCCATCAGCTGCTGATACTTTATTTAACCACTTAAACGATTTAAAAAGAAATGTTTCTTATTATGATTTAATTATGACAGGGGATTTGGGAGAATATGGCTCGATATTATTTAAAGAAGTTTGTAAGAAGAAATACAATTTAAAAATAAACAACTATTTAGATGCTGGAGCAAATATTTACAAAGAAGAACAGGAAGTGAATGCAGGAGCAAGCGGTCCAGTGTGTCTTCCTATCTATTTGTTTACTAAAATACTAAAAGATAAGAAATATAAAAAAATCTTATTAATTGCAACAGGAAGTCTACACTCAATAGTAATGGTTAATCAAAAAAATACTTTAGTTTCAGTAAGCCATGCTGTAAGTTTGGAGGTAAAATAATGATTTATTTAAATGCATTTTTATTAGTTGGTATTATCTGTGTAATAGGACAACTTATTATTGATAATACAAAATTAACTAATGGTCATATAACTTCAATTTTTGTGGTTCTAGGAGCTCTTTTAAGTTTTCTAGGATTCTACGATTACTTAACAGAGTATAGTTTTATTGGTTCTAAAGTGCCAATTACTTCTTTTGGCAATCTTTTATATAAAGCTTGTTTAGAGGGATATATGGAAAATGGTATATTAGGTATGTTTACTAATCTTTTAACTACTACTAGTGCAGGAATTAGTAGTGCCGTTATTTTTGCTTTTATTTGTACAATTTTCTTTAAACCTAAAAATTAACTAAGAGTCTAGGAATTACTAGACTTTTTATAATGTTTTTTGCTATAATTAGTGATAAGAATGAAGGGATTATAAATGGAACAAGGTAAAGAAGAAAATACTCCTTTAAGTAAAGAAGAACAAAAAGCAACTGATATGACTACAGAACAAAATGTTTTTACAAAAGAAGCTGATAGTAAAGAACAAGGACAAGTTACTCCTAAAGTAGAAGAAAATACTAAACCTATACAAGAAACTAACATCTTTGGTCAAGATTTAGAAACTCCAGTTACTGAACCAAAAGAAGAACAAAAAGTAGAAGTTCCTCAAGAAGAAAAACAAACTACTTTAGAGAAAAAAGAAGAACAAAAACAAGTGGAACCTCAACTAAATGTGGAAATAAATAAAGATGTTCAAATAGTATATGAGTATAAGCCTAAAAAAGATTATGGTATCTGGCCAATACTTGCCTTCTTTATTCTTATAGCTGGAATTATCTTTGCTTTACCTAGTATTCAAAAGCTAGTTAATGATTATCGAAATAGTGGAGTTAGCTTAAATAAGAATAATAATACTCCAACTACACCTCCATCTAGTGAAGATGAACCAAAAGAGGAAGTAACTTATTTTGATTTTAATGGTGATACGACTGTTTCTGTTAATAAACTAACTTTAAATAATTTTTCTAAAAGAAGTGAAAATGGCAAGAATTATTTAGAATTGACTGTGCTTAATAAAGATAATAAAGCTTATAACTATGAAGATAAAATATTTATTGAGTTATATAATGAAAATGATACTTTATTATCTAGAAGTTTATTAGAAAATAGCTTGAGTGTTGCTGCATCTAGTAGTAATAGAATTAGTTTGCTAATTGATGATGCTGCTTATATGGGAGTTGCTAAATTTTTGGTTAAAACAATAGAAGTTAATGATTATCCCCAAATTAATTTAGCAGAGAATCTAAAAGACCAAGAAGTTTTAACTTGTAGCATTGATAATAAAAAGAATATCTATACTTTTAAAGATTATAAGTTAGTAAGCATAGATAGTACACTAGACATTTTAAAGTCTTCATATTTAGATGCTAATACGTATGCTAGTACTTTGGCTAACTACAGGCAAACATCTGCTACTTATGGGTTAATTAATGGAATCTCATCATCTATTGTTGATGCCGAAGATGGTTTTACTTTAGCTATTAAGATTGATTCTAAAACTGTAACTAATAGTGACCTATTTAGTTTAGGTGATAGAACTTTATATGAAGGAGATACATTAGCTAAAAAGGTAGCTTTTGAAATGACTTCAAGAGGATATACATGTAATTAGGAAGTGATAATTTGCAATATAATTTTAGAGTTGATGATTTTGAAGGTCCCTTAGACCTCCTTTTGCACTTAATAAAAGAATCAAAAATGGATATTTATGAAGTAAATATTAGTGAAATAATTGAAGAATATATTACTTTTATTCATAGTTTAGAAGAAAAAAATATTAATATTGCTAGTGAATATCTTGTTATGTCAGCAGAATTAATTCATTTAAAAAGTCGAAAGTTAATTAATAAAGAGGAAGAACAACCTGAAGAAGATGAATTTGGGATTACTTCAGAAGAAGATTTAAGAAATAAACTTTTAGAATATGAAAAATATAAGAAAGTGACAAAAGATTTTAAGGAATTAGAAGAAAAAAGAAGTGAAGTATTTACGAAATTGCCTGAAAGTTTAAAAGAATATGTTGAAGATACAAGTTTAGCTCCTGGACAAGTTACTATTGAAGACTTGATGAATGCTATTTTATTATTTCAGGAAAGACAAAAGTTAGAGAAACCTTTAAATACAAAAGTAACCAAAAGAGAAATTACAGTTGAAGAGCGAACTAAAGATATTAGAAATATTTTAGCGAAGAAAAAGAAAGTTAATTTTTTAGATTTATTTGAGATTGCTACAAAAGAATATATTATTGTTACTTTTTTATCAGTTTTAGAAATGAGTAAAAATAATGAGATAGTTTTGACACAAGATAATAATTTTAGTCCAATTATAGTTGAGAAAAGGTGATAGATATGAATTTACAAGGTGTTTTGGAAGGGATTTTATTTGTTGTAGGAGAAGAAGGGGTTACTCTTAAACAAATATGTGAAATTTTAGAAATTGATATGGAACAAGCTAAAGAGTTGTTAAAAGAATTAAAAGCAACTTATGAAAATGAGAATCGAGGAATAAGAATTAGTTATTTAGGTGATGCTTTTAAACTGACAACGAAGAAAGAACATAAAGATTATTATAAAAAGTTAGTGGAAAATCCTGAAACTAATATGTTATCACAAGCTGCTTTAGAAACTCTTGCTATTATTGCTTATAATCAACCAATTACAAGAATTGAAATCGATGAATTAAGAGGAGTTAGTACTTCTCATATGATTAGAAAATTATTAGCTAAAGGACTTATTAAAGAAAGTGGTAAAAGTACAATGCCAGGTCGACCTAATTTGTATGCTACTACTAGTGAATTTTTAGATTATTTTGGGATAGCCTCAATTAGTGATTTGCCTAATATTAATTTTGAAATCGAAAAAGAAACTGAAAATACAGACTTATTCACATCTATTTATAAAGAAAAAGAAGAAGTAGTTGAAAATAAATAAACAAAAAATAGTTATACGTGATATAATTATTTTGTACTTGCCTGTGTGGCGGAATTGGTAGACGCGCTGGACTCAAAATCCAGTGGTAGTAATATCGTGTCGGTTCGAGTCCGACCACAGGCACCAGATTGATAGGAAACTCGAACTTTTTATTCGAGAGTAATAAATATTAACTAGAAGTACCGTCTAGTTTTTTTGTTATTTGAGAATGGAAGTGAAGAGTTATGAAGGAAGTTAAAGAATTAGAGTTTGATAAGGAAGTCTTAAAAAGACTCTTAATGATATGTAGATTTGCTTGTGTTAAACCCATTATTAAACAAGGAAGTATTATCAATATCAAAGGAACTAACATTGCTTATGTAAGTCCACATATTATAACAATCAAAGAGAATAATTATTTAATATTTAATGGAAGTGATACTTTATTTGTAAATGATTATTCTAAGAGTATTAAATTAAAAGATTTAGAAGTTCATATTAAAACAAATTAATTGTTTTAAAACTAGGCGTGCAAAAAGGAAGTACAATACTTGAGGTTAAAAGTATGGTCTTTTTGTACTTTTAATCTCTCTAAAAAATAAGAAAAGGAGAGATGAAAGAATGAACGAAGTAAAGAAAATTGCAGGGATTTACATTAGAGTGAGTACACTCGACCAAGCCAGAGAAGGTTTTAGTTTAGGACAACAAGAAGAACAATTAAAAGCCTTTTGTGAACGAAAAGGGTATGAGATTTACAAAGTATATGCTGATGAAGGAATTAGTGCTAAAAACGATAAAAGACCAGCATATAGAGAAATGTTAAGAGATGTAAAAAACGGTACAATTAATGTTATTGTGGCATTTAAAATGGATAGACTTACTCGTAGCGTATTTGATGTAGAAAAACTAATGACAGTAGTTGATAATGCAGGATACGATATAGATTGTTTAAATGATTCTTCAAATACTACTACCTCTACTGGAAGACTAACTTTAAGAATTATGACAAGTGTATCTCAAAATGAAATAGAAAAATGTTCAGAAAGAACGAAATTTGGTATGGTTGGTGCTATTCAAGCAGGACACATTCCCAATCACCCCCCTCTAGGATTTAAAAGAGATAAAAAGAAATTAATACCAGATCCACTTACTAAGGATTTAGTAGTTAGAATGTATGATTTATATTTAGAAGGTAAAAGCTATCAAGCAATCGCTAATATCTACAATAAAGAACAAATTCTAGGTAAAACAAATTGGAAAGACTCTACTATTGGAAAAATAATGACTAATGAACTTTATAAAGGTGATTATCTTCATGGTAAGAAAACAAAGAATCCTAATTATTATGAGAATGTTGTTGAGCCTATTGTATCTAAAGAAAAATGGGAAAATTGTCAGTATCAAAAGAAAAGAAATGCTAGACATTATGAAAGAACAGCCACCTATCTTTTTACTAATAAACTAAAGTGCTCAGAATGTGGAAGATTTCTAGGTGGATGTGCTACTACAAAACCAAATGGCAAGAAATACTATTACTATAAATGCAAAAAATGTAAAACAAACTGCAAAGAAGAAGAAATTAAGAATGGATTATTAATTCAGCTATATGAATTGATACAGAAAGATAACTTAATCAATAAATACTATACTCCATTTATCAAATCTAAATTAGATAATAATACAGAAGAATATACTAAAAAGATTAAAGAGTTAGAAAAACAAAAAGATAGAATTAAAAGCGCTTATATGCAAGGTATTGTAAAAATGGATGAGTTTGGTAATGAATTAAAATCTATTGAGTTTAATATTGAGGAGCTAGAAAAGAAAATTAAAGAACAAAAGCAAGTTGAAAACTTTAATTTCACCACAAATGATTTATTGGTTTTAGAAGATACAAAGAAGATTGATGAGCTTATCTATCCAGATAAATTAATGGAAAATATTTTAAGTCTAACAAATTCTCCAAGAGAAGAAATGAAACGAATTATCGCAACTTATATTGATAATATTGAAGTTAATAAAGTTGGAGAACAAACAGAACTTAAATATATTGAGTATAGAAAGAGTTTTTTAGCCGATTTAGTAAATTTTCATAATGAATATGGTGTTCCATGTAATTGGAGTATCTTTGAAGATGATACTGGCTCTAAAATAGCAATGAATCACGAAGGAAAAACAAGTAAAGAAGCACAAGAATATTTTGATAAACTTAAAGATACTATCAAAAATGATAAGTTAAAACTAAATTACTATGAAATTGAAGCAGATTACAAGTTAGAAGATGTTGGTTTTATTCCTAATGGAGATTATGAGAAAGTATTAAGACTAATTGTTTTATCTGATAGTAAGAGGTACAACGATAAAACTTTAAGATTAGGTGTTATTACTTTAGATATGGAAAGTGCAGTCCTAAGTCGTATTGGTAAGACAAAGGAGGCTTCTAATGAGTTATGCTATATTTAGATGTGAAGGTGTAAAATCATTAAGTGATTTATCTAATAGAGGTAAACACAACAAAAGAGAAAAAGAATCCTATAAAACAAATCCTGATATTAGAATAGAAGATAGTCATAAAAATATTGAACTTATTAAGTGTGACAAGAAATATATTGAAAAATTTTATGATATTACAAAAGATTATCGTTTAGAATTTAATGAAAGGATGAAAAATGAAAGATCTGATAGAAAGAAAAGTTTTTATCAAATGGTAAATGATTCTAAAAGTGTTGTTGCAGATGAAATACTTTTTACAAGTGATAAGATATTCTTTGATAGTCTATCAGAAGAAGAATTAATGAAATGGGCAAATACCGTATTAGACTTTGTTTATGAAGACTTAGGTTACAAAAAAGAACAAATAATACATGCAACACTACACATGGATGAGAAAACACCCCATATTCATTTAGTTGTAGTTCCTCTTGTTAAAAAGTTTGATAAAAGAGTTAATAAAGAGAGAGATTCTATTTCTAAAAAAGCATATATCAAAAATAGTATTCATTTAAGTGAATTACAAGATAAGTATTGTAATCGATTAAATAAAAATGGGTTTAAATTGGAAAGAGGACAAAAAAATACAGGTGTAAAAAACCTTAGTCCAAGACAACTGAAACAAGTAACTAGAATCTTTAATAAAGATTTAGATAATACAAAATGGGAACTCAATAGAAAATATAGAACACTTATTAGTAAAATGGAGAGCAAAACCAAAGGTATTTTAAATAAGAAAATAGTATTTGATTATGATACTTATTTAGAACTAATGGATTATTTAAAACAAGCAAATGAAGCAGTTAATAAGGTTGCTAAAAGTGAAGGGCTTTATAAAGAGTTAGAAAAAGAAATTAAATACTACAAAGCATTTTTAGCAATCAATGATGAAAAAGATAATGAAATAAAATATTTAAAGAAAGAACTTGAAGAAGCAAATACCAAATATAATTCTTTAAAAAGTTTTATTTCCAATTTGCTTCAATTACTAAAAGATATATTTAAGAAAGTATTATTTATTGGTACTGATAAAGAAAAAGATTTAGTTAGTGAGCAATTAAAAGAATGTTATGATAATCATTTATATAGTGAAAATGATATAAGTGATATTGTAAAAGATACTTCAAAAGAGATAGAATTAATAAATTACACTGAAGAAAAGGACTACGATTATTTTTAAAATCGTAGTCCTTAAATACTAAATGGTGTCAATTTAGTAAACACACTTGTACATTGACATAATCAATGAACGTGTGAAAACAATAAATTGTTTTGATATATTAGGTTAAAACTATGTTATAATAGATTGTATTAAATTTAGGAGGGGCTATATGTCTAAAATAAGTAACGTTTTAACAATGCTTGAATATTTAAGTTCTGGAAAAAAATATAGCATAACTGAATTATCTGAAAAGCTAGAGGTCACTCCTAGAATGATTCGAGTTTATAAAGATGAAATAGAAAAAGCAGGAATTTATATTGATACTATTAAAGGTCCTTATGGAGGGTATGTATTAAATCAAAATATAAATGTTCCTAAAAGATTTATAACACCAAATGAAATTAATGTACAAAATAAAGAATTCTTTAATTTAATAAATAGAGCGATTAAGGAAAAAAGAAAATGTTTTATAGAGTATTATTCTAAGAATGGAAAAAATATATCAGAAAGAACAATTCATCCTTATGATTTAATTCTACTTGGTAATGAATGGGGAGTAGCCGCCTATTGCGAATCAAAGGAAGAATAAGACATTTTTATATTAATAGAATCAAGACTATAAAATTATTGGAAATTTTTTATAACTGACATATATATTTCCTCTTCTTTTGTTAAAATGTAATTAACAAAGGAGAGGTTTTATAATGATTAAACATACACATACAGAACCAACAAAAATAAATTTTTCTAAGTTGGAAGAAAGAATAATGGCAATAAATGATCCATTTCTAGGAAAATTTAATGATGTTAGAGAAATGCTATACGAATTAACCATTGAAAATAAACCAACTTTAATTGTGGCAACAGGTGGCTCTAAGGTTATAGCATATTATTTACAACTTATTATAGAAAGATTAGGTTTTACTAGAATTATTTGTGAAGTAATTGAACCAAGAGATTATTTTTATAAGGCAAATAGAGACAGCTTTTCTAACTTGATTGCTATTTCAGCTAGTGGAAGTACAAATGGCATAGAGGAAGTGCTTACAAGTTTTAAAGGAAAAAAATATCTAATTTGTGAGAAGGAAAAAGATACAGATTATGAAGTGATTTCTTGGGGAAATGAACTCTATGAAAAAGAAAAAAGTTTTATCTCTTTGGCGACTAGCTTAGGACCGATTACATTACTACTTGATTCAACAACATCCTTAAATTTAGAAATAGGCTCTAATGAAATCAAAAGAATAAATGATAAGATAAAAGAATTGCTAATTAGAAGTGCAAATAAAATAGATAGATTACAGTTTGATTTTAAAGATACATCTTTAGTTCAAATCATGAGTGGATATGAAACTAAGACGTCTAGTAGTGTTTTAGAATCTAATTTGGCTGAAGTTGGTCTATCTGCACCTGTAATTCATGATAAAGGTTCTTATTGTCATGGAAGAAGTAATTTGTTATCTAGGTATCCAAATAGTCATATGATTTATTTAACTCATGAATTAAAAGATTTAGATCACTTACTTATTAACTCTATAAATGATGAGTATTCTAATTTAACAGTATTTAATACAGATGATTTAGATGAAAATATATTTTGGAAAGAATATTACTTAACACTTCAAATGTATTTTTTATCTAAAAAGATTGCTGATGATAAAAATATTGATTTAACAATGCCAGAATATAATCCAAGACTAGTTAAAAAAATGTATAATTTTAAAGGAGAGATGTAGTATGGAGACATTAACATTCGTAACAGGAAATATAAATAAGGGATTTGAAATTGAAGAAAGATTTAATAGAGAGCAAATACCTATTGAAATTATAAAAATGGATTTTCAAGAACCAGAAGTGAATGATATAGAAACTGTTTCAAAGAGTAAAGTAATGCAAGCCTATCAAGTTTTAGGGAAACCTTGTTTTGTAATTGATTCAGGATTTAACATCCATAATTACCCTAATAATCCTGGATATCCTGGTGCTTTTGTAAGGAGAAGTGGAATATCTGAGGATATAGATGGATTATTAAATACTTTAAAAGGTGTTGAAGATAGACGGTGTCAATTTTTAGATTGCTTAACGTTCTATGATGGGACAGGATTTTATTGTTTCTATGGAAAAGATGAAGGAATTATAACATATGAAAAAAGAGGAAAAGCAAATAAAGCAATGCGTTCAGCTTTATGGTATGTATTTCAACCAAAAGATTCTGTTAAAACATTGGCAGAGATGACTGATGAAGAAAGAATAAATCGAAAAGATGGACGCATTTCAGCTAAAGAACAATTTATAGAGTGGTACAAAAAGAATTATTTAGGTACAAAACGATTGGTAAAAGATATGAAT
>CAOJBM010000061.1 GCA_948329525.1 uncultured Mycoplasmatota bacterium | reverse complement strand
CTAGGCCTTATTCGACCTAGCTTTGTTCAATTTTGCTGCAAAAGTAAAGATTATAAAAAAATGATAATTTAATTGTCAACGAAATATCTTTAAAAAAACATTAGTTGACAGTTTATGACGTTTATTATAAAATAATTAAATTCATAAAGGGGGATTTCTTATGTCTAAAAGATTTAAAAATGGAAAACTATTAGTTAGTAAAGTATATGAAAAGGAAAACAAAATTGAAACTTTATGCGTTGAAATAGAAAGAGTTACAGGAAAGCCTCAAGATAAAAAATGTGATGTAGTTTTATACCCTCTTTTAACTTCTGATGATAAATATATATTTGAAAATATTGATATTGCTGTAAAATCTGGTTTAAAAAGAGAAGATGTATTAAAAGAAATAAAAAAATATTTAGTTAATAAAAGTAATTATGGAAAACAAAATAAAGAGGAAGAAAAGAAAACAACTTTTAGCAATGAAGATTTATATGAAATGTTAATTGAAACTGCAACTACTTTAGAAGATTTAGCTAAAATTTATTATATTTTAAGTGAAAGAAAAAAGATAAGCCGTTATAAAGATAAGATTTTAAAAAGATTAAATGAGATAGACATTTCAGAGCCTTTCTTTTTTGTGGAATTTAATGAATATCTTGATAGATGGGTAGAAGAAAATAGTGATTATAACCTTGATTTATATATGATTAAAATAGAATTGATACTTGAAAAATATAGAGCTGTAAAATATGATGAAATTATTAATTTTAACGGTATAAAAATACAAAAAGGAGATTATTTAGAAGAATTACTTAGCAATTTTGTTGAACAGTGGCAAGATTATGGTATTTGTTGTAATATAACTGGAGAGGAAGAAAACAAATTTTTTTCTTTATACTCTAAATTTGAGTATGCTCAATTTAATAACTATAACCTAGCTATTCTTTCTAATATTTATGGAAATAGTTTATTGGACGAAGAAAACAATCTTCCCAAAAATATTAAGACAACACTTTTAGTAATGCAAGAGAAAGTTAAAAATAAAATAAAAGAAATTCATTTTCCTATGGTCTCTTTTGAATATAGCTATAAGCAAGCTTTAGAAAATAATAATTATATTGATTTTGCTAAAGCAAGTCTTCAAGCAAATAGTAAAGAACAAAAAAGTTATATAGGATTATTAGAAGAAAAACTTAAATCCACTTCTTTTAATATAGAAGATTCTGTTTTATTAATTTTATGTCTTTTTGAAAAGCATGAGAATAAAATAGAATGGGATATTAATATAAAAGCTTTAACAACGATTTTAGATAATAATAATTTGAAAAATAATCCTAATTTTAAGCGAATTCACCAATTATTTTATCAAAGCCTTTTCTATTATTTAGATGATAGATATATTACAAAAAGTTCGTTATTGGAGATAAAAAAGCTATATGAAAATAATTGTTCTAAATATAATGAACAAATAAAAAAGGAATTTGATAGTATTAGTAGATATTATATGTAATGTAAAAATACTTTACATATTTTTCTTACTTATTTGACTTCCATAAAAAAAATATAATATAATTTGATTAAGGTAGTATCCTAATATATGAAGAGGTGAAAGTATGCCAATTAATGGAAGTGAAAATAAAAGTGTATCAACAAATACAACTTCAAGTACAGGTAATATAAATAGTATTAAAATAAATGAAATTACGAGTACAATAGGTAATTCATTAAATAATATAGCTAATAGTGCGATTGAAAATTATGATTTAGATGAACCTGAATTAAGTAAAGAGGGAGTATTAAATAGAGATGATTTAGATTTTTCTCGTATTGGTTCAACTGCAGGAAATGTTAAAGATGGGAATTTTATTAATGTTAAGAATCCCGAATATTGGGGCGATACAGGAGATTTGACATATAAAATTCGTGATGATGGAACCGTAGCAATTTCCGAAGATGGAGTTATTTTAGGCTTTACTGATTTACAAGGTATTAGAATAAAAGAGGCTGATTCTTCTAAAGAAGAACAAATTATTACAGAAGAAACTAGTAACGTTACTAGTGAAAAAGAAACTGAAGAAGTTAAAGAAAATATTCAAAATTTAGAAGAAACTGAAGATACTACGGCTCAAACTGTAGAACAAAAAGAAGAAGTACAAGTTGAACCAGTAGAAGAAATTAAAGAAGAATCCCAAGATGTTTCTGTTGAAACATTAGATGAAACTCCTGAAGAATCAGCAGTTGAAGTTCAAGAAGATATAGTAATAGAACCACAAGTTGAGCAACCAGTTGAACAACAAGCGGAAGTTGTTGCGCCACCTATAGAACCTTCTAGTGGAGAATCAGCTAATGTTGTTAGTATACCAGGAGATGTGAAGCAAACAGGTATTATTGGCAACAATACAAATTATTCATATTATTATGGGAAATGGAGTAAAGGAAGTCAGCAAAAAAAGATTGCTGAAATGTGGAATGAACAGGGAAGACCAAATGATAGAGGAATTGCTACATTAAATGGTCGATATTTAGTTGCTGTATCACCTATTTTTGGAACTAATGGTGATATAATCGATGTTTATTTAGAGGATGGAACAATAATTAATTGTATTATTGGTGATGCTAAAGGATCTGATGCTACAAGTCAATATGGACATATGTTTGGAAGAAGTGTTGATGTTATTGAGTGGGAATCCTTTGGATCTAGAGAAGATATAGTATTAGGTGATTGGGCCGATAAAAACGTTGTTCAAATAGTTAATAAAGGTTCTATTTTTCAAAATTAAATAAAAGGTTCTATTTTTCAAAATTAAATACTTGTCATAAATTTAATACTTAGGTAAAATAAACTTAAGTATTTTTTAATGGAAAGAGTGATTTTATGAATGGCATATTAAGGTTTTATATTTTTAATAACAAACTAAAGAAAATATTAAGACAAGGTTGGCTTGATGTTAAGATTAGTAGTGAAAGAATAGAAAGTATTGCAGAACATATCTATGGATGCTTAATTCTTGGAATTTCTATAAATGAAGAATTTAAACTAAAATTAAATATGGAACACATATTAAAAATGTTAACTTTACATGAATTAGAGGAGATTAAAATTGGAGATTTATCAGCTCTTTCAAAAGTAAGTAAAGAAGAGAAAATAAAAATGGGTCAAAAAGCAGTTAAAAAAATAACTAAAGGGTTAATTAATCAAGAAGAAATAGAAAGTCTTTTAAATGAATTTAATGAACGAATGACTAAAGAAGCTAAATTTGCTTATCATATTGATAAATTAGAAGCAGATTTTCAGGCCAAGATGTATGATTTAGAAGGTAAATTTAATATCGAAGATGAAATTAAAGATTGCAAAGCTTGGTGTGGAGAATCTGCTAATGATATAATTTTAAATGCTAAATGTGCTAGTGATATTTGGTTATATGCTGATAAATATCTTTATGAAGATGATGAATTATTTGTTTCAATTCAAACGGCTATTAAAGATATTAGTAAAGAAGATTATGATTCGATTTTAGAAGAATTAGATGATTAATCTTTTTTAGTTATTTTAACTAAGAGATTTTTTATTGTTGCACTATGTTCAAATAGGTTGACAAAATCTCCTTGACCTCCAATAAATGCTCCAGATAAAGCCGCAAACTCAACAGCAGTATTTAAATTCATTTTTGTTGAATCAATATTTTCATTATATAATGCATTAGCAAAATTTAAATAAGGCATTCCTGAACTTCTTCCTGTAAGAACTTCTTTAGAACCAATATCACTTAGTTTAAAATTATCTATTTTTTCACGAGATACAATAAATTGACCATCTCTTTTGGTTAAACCAGCAAAGCTTTGAATATAGTCACTTTCTTTTTCTTTATAGACATAAATGGAACTTTCTGGTCCACAAAAACCTATTTCGACATCGTTTGATAAAACAGCAGCACTTACCTTATCGGCACCAGGTGTTAGAATAACCTCGATATCTAAACCTTCTTCTTCAAAATAACCTAATTCTTGGGCAACATACCAAGGTGCATAAAACATAGAGTGTGTTACTTCTGCAACTTTAACTTTAGTTAAGTCATTATCTTCTTTTTTATTTCTTAAACTAAATAAAACAACAGCTAAAATAACTAGTAACAACCCTCCAATTAAAATAATTTTTTTCATAATTCCTCCATTTCTACTTGTATTATATTCTTAAATGTTTATTGTGTTATAGCTCTTAAAATTAATGTTTACATCAAATTAAATATTTGTTATAATCTATACAGAATAGGACGAGGGGTGATTCTTGTGGAATCCAAGTTAACTAGAGAGGAAATCCAATTACTTGATAGAGTATACAATTTAAGAGATTACAAAGAAAGTATATTAGTTAAAGAAATAAACGAAAAAATAAAAGATGTTTCTGGAAGTAAAACTAGTAAAGAAGATGAACAAAGTGATATTGAAGGAACTATCGAGTCTTTAAAAAATAGAAAAGAAAGTTTAGAAAAAGAATTTTCTGTTTTTGTTGATGATTTTAAAGGATATGATAAAGAAAATTATGCTGTGTTATTAAAAGAACTTGCTGTTACATTCGACCCACAAGCTATAGTTAAAGAAGTTCAAGAAAAAGCACCAACAAAAATTGAAGAAGTTGAAAATGACATTAATAAAAATAATGATAAATTAACTAGCTTGAAGACAGATATTAAGAATGCTGAGATTGAACTGGATGAATTAGACCAAAAATTAAGTTCTGCTAAAAATGATCAAGAGAATTTAAATAAAATGTTAGAAGAAATTCTTGCTGGTAATCGAAGTATTTCTGTTGGTTCTATAATTGACCATTTAGTAGCTGTTGGATTTACCCAAAAAGAAGCTGAAAAATGTGGTGCTTTAATAGCCTTCCCAGGTGATGGTGGAATTGTTCTTTATGATGAATCAATAAAAGTAAGAAATGATAAAAATATTAAAGAAGTTTTTAAAGAAGCAAAAGAAGCAGTTAAAGATGAGCCGAAAGAAGAAAAACAAGTTATTAAAGAGGAAGTAAAAGAAGAAATAAAGGAAGAAAAAAAAGAAATAAAAGAGGAACCTGAGGCTTTAAGTAGTATTGTTACTTTGTTTGAAGAAGCCAAAGATGAAAATACAGAAACAAGTGCAGAAGCTACTACAACTACTAGTACAGAAACAAGTATTGTTGATGAATTATCATTAGATACTTCAAAATTAACTAGTGATATAATAAAAGAAATTAATAATAGTTCTATAGATTTAGTTAAAAGTAACATAGTTAAGCTTAATGAGTTAAAAATTGACTTATATGAAGAAGCAAGTTTACTTGTTGACTTAGAATTAAAAGCAAAAGTAGATTTGTTAGTAAGTAAAGAAAAAAACTTAAATGATATAAAACTAAATTCTTGTGTTTTGAAAATCAGTCTTGATATGTTAAATAATGAAATAACATCATTAAAAGAAGTGGGATTAGATATTAAAGATTTACCACTTCGAATATTAAATAATAAAGTAGATAATTTTCTAGCCAATATGAAGTTATTAAATGAAATTGGTGTTGTTCTAGACCCTAAAGAGATAGCAGAATTTAGTGCTTCTTTATGGATAGATAAGGTGATATTTGCTAAAAATGTCGAAGTAATTACAGGAGCTAATATTTCGCTTACAAAAGCAAATGGTAAGAGTGCTTTATCAATACTTGCGCAAGCAACATTTGAATTAGAAAACAAAATTAATTTAGCTATTGAAAATAATCAAAAAGATATATTAAGAACTAATCCTGAATCATTAGCAAAGAATATGGAAGGTATCCAAAATAGAATTAATTTCTTAATTGAAAATTCTATGGAATATCGCAAAGAAGATAAATATAAAAATATTATCTTTATGCCAAGTACATTTAATAAGACTTTAGGTATAACACTTGATGATAAATTACCAAAAGCTAAAGACACAAATAGTACTTTAGAAAGACTTTTAAATTATCCAGAATTAATTAGTAAAGTAGCTAAAGGAGATACTCTAAATGCTGATATAACAAAAGTAAATAGTTTAGTTAATAGATTAGAAGCAGATGCTAGTGTTACAAATTTTGCTTATACTTTAGATGGTGTTGATTTTAGTAAAAATAAATTTGTTAATAGCTTGAAATTAGCTGTTAGTAGTAATTTAGAATTGCCTGATGAAAAGTTGATAGTTGCAGCATTATTATATAATACAAGAAAAAATGAAAAAGATATTACAACAGTGCTAAGACACTTTAATTTAGTATAGGATAGGAAGGTGCAATAATGACATTTTTAAAAGAGTTAGGTTTTACTGATGAGATGATTTCAGAAATTGAAAACAATATTCCTAGTTTACTTAAAGAAGAAGTACTTGATGCTAAAGACTTAGTATCTTCTAATATAAAGTTTTTAAAAGATTTAGGGATTACTAATGTATCGGAAGCAATTATGTCCTATGCTGATATGTTTTTAATGGATACGATTAAATTTGAGGAAGTATTTAATAAGTATGATAGAGAAGACTTAATTAAAAAAATCGAAAAGAATGTAGCAATAATTGAACATTTATAATTATTGCTTTTTTAATTGATTTAAATTTATTCTTATTCTTTCGTATGATATAATTAACTTGTAAGAGGGTAAGATTATAATGGATTTATTAAATAATTTAAATGATAAACAAATAGAGGCGGTTAATCATATAGATGGGCCTTGTTTAGTTTTAGCAGGAGCTGGAAGTGGCAAAACGAAAGTTTTAACAACAAGGATTGCTAATTTAATTGAAAATGGGATTTCTTCTTATAATATTTTAGCTATAACTTTTACTAATAAAGCCGCTAAAGAAATGAAAGAAAGACTTTTGAGTTTAGTTCCTGATAACTATGCTTTTGTTGGAACTTTTCATTCACTAGGAGTAAGAATTTTAAGAGAAAACGCAGGTGTTATTGGCTTAACAAGAGATTTTACGATAATTGATTCTGATGATATCTTAAGTATTATTAAAAAAATTTTAAAAGAAAAATCTATTGATCCCAAGCAATATGCTCCTTCCTATATTCGTAATCGCATTAGTTTTATAAAAAATGAGATGCTTAAAGGTGATGAAATAGAAAAGTTTTTTAATACACCTCCAGAAAAAATAGCTCACGAAGTTTATAAAGAATATCAAAGGGTTTTAAGAAAAAATAATTCTGTTGATTTTGATGACTTACTTGTTTTACCAGTAGAAATATTTTTACATAATCATGATATTTTAGAAAAATACCAAGATAGATTTAAATATATTTTAGTAGATGAATATCAAGATACTAATCAAGTTCAATATAAGTTTTGTCGTCTTCTTGCTAGCAAATATCAAAATATCTTTATTGTTGGTGACCCAGACCAATCAATTTATATGTTCAGAGGAGCTAATTTTAGAAATATTCTTAATTTTGAAAAAGATTATCAAAATGCTAAAGTTATTCCTTTAGAAGAAAATTATCGTAGTACAGAATATATCCTAGATGCTGCTAACTCCGTTATTAAACATAACAAAGAAAGAAAAGAAAAAAATTTGTGGAGTCGAAAAGGAAAAGGACTGAAAATCAAGTATTTAAGAGCTTATGATGATAAACATGAAATGACTTTAGTCATAGATGAAGTAAAAAAACTTCTTGATAGTGGACATAATAAAAAAGATATTGGAATTTTATATCGGACTAATGCTCAAGCAAGACTTGTCGAAGAACAATTTTTAAAAGCTAATATTTCTTATAAAGTTGTTGGTAGTTATTACTTTTATCAAAGAAAAGAAATTAAAGATTTGTTATGTTACTTAAAACTTATTTTAAATAATAACGATGAAATTAGTTTAAGAAGAGTAATTAATGTTCCAAAAAGAGGTATTGGCGAAGCTACTTTAAAAAAATTAGAAGAAGAAGCAAGGTTAAATAATACATCAATGTTTCAAAGTATTTCAAAGGGAAAAGAATTAGATTTTAAAAATTTAATTATGGAAATGACTCGCGACGCGGAAAGCTTATCACTTACTGAATTAATTGATTTAATTTTAGATAAAACAGGAATAAGAGAAGATTATGAAAGAGATAAGTCTTTAGAAAGTGAATTAAGATTAGATAACCTAGAAGAGTTTAAATCAATTACAGCAAGCTTTGAAGAACAAACTGGCTCTGTTAACTTATCGGACTTTTTAGAAGAAGTCAGTTTAATAGCTGATATGTCAGAGCATCGAAGTGATGATGATGAAGTTACTTTAATGACTATTCATAGTGCTAAAGGATTAGAGTTTCCATATGTTTTCTTAATTGGCATGGAAGATGGGATATTTCCTCATCAAAATTGTTTTTTAGAAGAAGATGGATTAGAGGAAGAAAGACGACTTTGTTATGTTGGAATTACAAGAGCTAAAGAGGGATTATATATAAGTAATGCAAAGCGAAGAATGTTATATGGTAAAGAAACAATGAATCCACCAAGTAGGTTTATTAAAGAAATAGACGAAAGTTTATTGGAAATTGCTAATCCTACAATGCAAGAGAAAGGCTTTATAAATAAAGAAGAGTTGTACATCAATGAAGATGTAGTATATAATAAAGGAGATATTGTTAATCATTTGTTATATGGTAAAGGTGTCGTAATAGATGTTATAGGAGATTTTGTATCGATTGCTTTTGCGAAGAACTATGGTGTTAAAAAAATTATGAAAAATCATAAGAATTTAAAAAAATTGTAGGAGGGCATATGGAAAATAAATTTAATTTAACAAGAGAACAGAATGTTTTTATTGCTAAAAGAAATATCGTTGATTATATATGGAAAAGTGCTAATTTAGAAGGTATTGGAGTAACATATCCTGAAACACAAGTTATCTATGATGGTGGTATTGTTAATGGACTTACTGTTAATAATATTGTTGCAATTAATAATTTAAAATATGCTTGGGAATTTATCCTTGAAAATAATGAGTTAGTTACAGATTATAAAGTATTAACTTATTTACATAAATTAACTTGTGATAAATTAGTTTTAAATGATGATTTAGGTAAGCTTCGAACTACTCCTGTAAATATTGGAGGAACTTCTTGGACACCAATAATTCCTATTGAAAGCCAAATTAAAGAAGAGTTGGAAGAATTATTAGACCAAAAAGAAAAAACTAAAACAGAAATAGCTATTGAAATAATGCTATGGATAATGCGAAGACAAATGTTTATTGATGGTAATAAAAGAGTAGCTATGTTACTTGCTAATAAGATAATGATTGATAATGGATGTGGAATAATAACTATAGCTAATGAACTACAAAAAGAATTTTATGAAAAATTAATTAAGTTTTATGAAACTGGCGATAATATGACATTAAAACAATGGATTTATGATAATTGTATTGATGGAATAGAGTTATAAGAAAGAAGGAGAAAATATGAAAAATAAAACATTAGTAATTTTAGCAGCAGGAATGGGAAGTCGTTTTGGAGGGATGAAGCAAATAGAACCAGTTGGTCCGAATGGAGAATTTATAATGGATTATTCTATTTATTCAGCTATTAAATATGGCTTTACGAAAGTTGTTTTTGTCATTAAAGAAGAAAACTATGACGTATTTAAAAATTCTGTTGGAGAAAGAATAGAAAAGCTCATTAAGACTGAGTATGCTTTCCAACGTTTGGAAGATATACCAGTTGGTTTTGAAATTCCAGAAGGAAGAGTTAAACCTTGGGGAACAGCTCATGCTATTTATGCTGCAAGAGATTATATTCTAGATAAATTTGCCGTTATTACAGCAGATGATTTTTATGGAGATAATGCTTTTAAGCAAGTTGCTGATTACTTAGATAATAAAGATGGAAGTGTTATCATTGGCTATGAAATAGGTTCTACTTTAAGTCCTAATGGTGCTGTTAAAAGAGGTGTTATAGTTAATAATGCTGGAATAGTTAAAGAAATCATTGAGTGTAATTGTATTTTAAATGAAGATGATGTTAAATGTACGCCATTAGATGAAACAAAACAAGAATTCTATGTACCACTTAATCAACCAGTGTCAATGCTTTTAAATGGCTTTGATAAAGATTTCTTGAGTGTTATTGGAGATAATATGGAAAATGCTTTTAAGAACCACCAAGATAATTTATTAGATTACGAAATGTTGCTACCTGATATAATGGATGATGAAATCAAAAGGGGTAAGAGAATTGAAGTAATTCCAACAACATCTACTTGGATGGGAATGACTTATAAAGAAGAATGTGAAAAATTGAAAGAATTTATATTAAAAGAAATAGAAAAAGAAGTCTATCCTAGTAAATTATGGGAATAGACTTCTTTTAAATAATAATATTACCTATTAAAACTACTATAATATAATAGCCAATTACTAGTAAAAATTTATTTCCTATCAACTTTATGAATATATTTATCATTACTACGTCCTAACATCCAATCAAGAGAGTAATCCGTAAATTTTGTTAATTCTAATAAAAAGGCACTTAATATTAGAACTTTTCCCGTTTCATAAGCACTCCATGTTGAACTTGAAGTATTAAGTCTTTTAGTAAATTGATTTAATGTTTCATTCATCCCTTCTCTAATCTCTCTTACTCTGGTGGAAACTACTTTTATATCAATTTCATCACTAGTAATTAGTTCAATTCGATAAGCGGTTAATCCCATCATATAATCAATAAAGTTGTTCGGAAACTAAAAATATGTTAACATATAAAAGTCAAACATGAAT
>CAOJBM010000060.1 GCA_948329525.1 uncultured Mycoplasmatota bacterium | reverse complement strand
GCCATTTTATAATGGTTTGCGGAGATTTCTTATTTTAAAAGTGTTAAATTCCCGAACCTACGACCTCCGGGTTATGAGCCCGGCGAGCTACCAGACTGCTCCATCCCGCGATAAAAAACAAATGGCGGAGGAAAAGGGATTCGAACCCCTGCGCCGTTGCCGACCTCCTGGTTTTCAAGACCAGTCCCTTCAACCAGACTTGGGTATTCCTCCAAAATGCTGCATAATCCCAGCGACAAATAGATTATAACATACTCCTTTTTTATATGTCAATAATATTATTGCAATTTTTCGTCTAAAAAGTACTTGCCAAACGATTATTTATGAGATATAATTTAATAGTCTTATAAAAGACAAGTGCCTTTGCCCAAGTGGCGGAATAGGTAGACGCACAGGACTTAAAATCCTGCGGGTGTTAAAGCCCGTGCCGGTTCAAGTCCGGCCTTGGGCACCATATGTTAACTAACTCCTATTAGGAGTTTTATTTTTTAAAGAATGAAGAAATATTATGGCAAAAGTTATTTGTGCATTTACAGGATTAGGTAAGACATACTTATCTAAAAATTACAATAATATTATTGACCATGATATAACAAAATATAAATAGAACTATAATTTAAAACAAAGAGAAAATTTTGAAGCTCTTAAAACACTAGAAAATAGAAATAAAAATAATGATTTCCCCAAAAATTGGTTAACAGATTTAAAAAAACTATTGTTTACAGAAAATATAATTTTATTTCCAGCTGATGAAGAAATAAGAGAGTTATTAATAAAAGAAAAAATAGATTTTACATTTATAATTCCTGATTTAAATAGTAAGGACATTTTAATAAATAGATATAAAAACAGAGGAAATAATGAGATATTTATTTCTAGAGCAATTAGTCAATTACAGATATGAAATAAAGAAGCTCCATATAATAAATATAAAACTATAGTTATCCCTTATACGTTAGAAAATTATCTAATTGAACAAAAGATATTATAAAAAATAAAATTATAAAAAGAATAACTATTTATAATTATTCTTTTTTATTTCATTTAATTTCTCATCAATCCAAATACTTAAATGTTCCTTTAATGGAAGAAAACCTTCTCCTTGTTCTAAAGTTCCAGGATGATTTTTATTATGTTTATAATCTATTCCTTTAATAGACAGTTTAATTTTCATATTTTCATCATCAACTTCTAATACTTTAGCAAATATCTTATCACCTACTAATACATAATCTTCAATATTTCTTACAAAACCTAAAGATATCTCCGAAATATGGATTAATCCACTATAGTTTTCATCTACTTTAACAAATATTCCATACTTTTCTATTCCAGTAACTTGGCACTTGATGATACTTCCAATATCATACTTCATATTTCGCCTCACAACGATATTATATCACAATTCTATTTACTTGTCATAATTTATAAGCTATAATTTTATTTAGGTGACAATATGAAAAAAGAAGAAAAAGAAAAAAAAACTAAAACAGAAGAAAAAATTATTGAAATCATTGAAAGTATCAGACCATATATCAATATGGATGGTGGCGATTTAGAATTTATCAAATATGAAGATGGATACGTATTTGTCCGCCTCAGTGGTCATTGTGCCGAATGTGGGTTACAAGACTTAACTATTAGTAATAGCCTAGAAGCAACTTTACAAAGTGAAATAAAAGAAATTAAAGGAGTAATTAATGTTGATATTTAATTACTCCTTTTTGTTATCCATGAAATATTTTCTAGAGGAGCAAACTTAGATAGATAAAAATATAAATCACTTAAAAAATTTTGATAGTCATCTAATAAGTTAGTAATAGTAAATATTTCTTTACCATCTCTATTCTCTAGAATAATATCTTCAAACAAATCAAAGTAATAAGTAGGGAATAACATTCTAGCATAAAAGATATTATACTCATAGATAGAATAAGGTTTTTTAAATATTTCATATATAGAAGTCCAAACATCTTCTTTTTTAAAGAACATACTTTTTATGTACTCTGCTATATCACGCATTCTATTATCAAGAATAAAATTTAAGGGATTAAAATAATCTTTATCATAATTTGGATAATTAATCCTTATTCTACTTAATACTAATTTAGTATCCTTATTATATTTCCTTTCAACATTTTTTAAAACAAGTAGAGCACACTCTGCTAAACCAATATAATAACTAAAAGAAGTAATTAACTCAATTTTATCTATTCCTAACTCGCCAATTTGATATTCTAAATAATCTATTTTTTGCTCCCATAAACTAGCCCAATTATTAACTACTGGTTTTGATACAACTAATTTTTCATTATATTTTAGCATTTCTTTTAATGAAGTATCAGAATCTAAAAAGAAATTAATTTTTACTAAAACAAAGTTGTTAGTAACTACTTTATTTTCCCCATTTAATATTATTTCATCTAATCTAACGCCAATATTTTTTAACTCTAAACATATTTTTCCTATATCATTTAACTCTTCTTCGTTTCTTAGGCACTTCATAAAGTAGTAATAAGTATCATTACTATATATTAAATATAAGTCATTGCTAATTTTCGTAAAATTTCCTTCTAAATTATAATAATTTTTTACAATATCTTCCATATTATTAAATATGAAAAAAACTTAAGTTTTATGCTTAAGTTTAGGCCACTTGTTGATCTTGAGGTATTGTTCCATTCATCATATTTATATCAGGAATGTTTGGAACAACTCCTTGATTCAGCATTCCTTGATTAGGATACATATTAGGTGCAATCGCTACTTGTCCTTGTGCCATATTCATAGAAGGAGCCTGAACTATTCCACTTGCCATATTCATATCAGGGATATTTGGTACAATTCCTTGGTTCATCATACCTTGTGATTGATACATATTAGGTGCCATAGAAACTTGTCCTTGTCCCATGTTCATAGAAGGAGTTTGTACTACTCCATTCATCATATTCAAATTAGGGTTCATAGGTTGTTGATAAGAATTATTTTGCATTCCCATTAATTTAGATTTAATTAATTCTTCTTGAGCTAAAAGTTCTTGTTGTTTTCTTTCATTTTCTTGTTTTATTTGATTTACAGCTTCCATTTCCTTTTGGGCAATTACATCAACATAATTAGTTACAATAGCAGTTATATTGTCAATAGCTATTTTTCTTATTTCTTCTAGCGATGCATTAGGATTTATTGCATTTAAATTCATATTAGGAGTATTTACCGATTCTGCTCCTATTACACTTTGATTAAAATTTGAATTATCAGTATTAACCATTAAATCAATTGGATTAACTAAATTATTTACAGGTTCAAAGTTAACTTGATTTAGTGGTTGTTGTACCATATTTATACCATTTGCAACTGGAACAGCATTTGGATTATTAACATTATTAATATTTTGTTCTGGATAAATAGCACTATTAACAGGTAATCCACTACTTTGTGCTTCTCCTTCTAAATTGTTAAAAGCATTTATTGAAGGGGCATTAGTTATATTAACCACTGGCTCAGCATTACCAGTTTCACCCACTGGTTTATTAGAAGAATAGTCACTTATCATTGTAGCAACTGCCGAATTAGAAACAGAAATATATCTAAAAGAATTCGTACTATTAATATTAGCTATACTTAATATTGGTTCATATTCTACTTTTGTTTTATCAGTACCAGATATTATAGAACGCATTATATTTTTAACTGCATCCCAATTACTATCATCAGAAACACTATTTAATTTATCTCCATCAACTTCACTAATATTTAAAACTGTCAAACCATTTGGGTCGACTTCATTATTAGTAGTAATTATAAACTTTTTATTATTAACTCTAAATACAGAAATTATATCTGATTGAGTCGATTCTCCTAATTCGTTAATAAGAGTAATTTTCTCAGGCATAACTAATCCCTCTCTATTCTTTTTATTCTATCAAATATTATAACAAAACAAAAAAAGGTTTTCAATCCTTTTTTCGGATTTCAAACCATCTACAACCATAAGCACATTTTTCTTCAATATATTTTTTTAAATTTTTTATATCATTGTTAGAACTAACCTTAGCATTTGTACTTTCATAAAAACCTTTTAATCTTAGTTTACCATAAGCAAAGTCGCCAACAACATAATCAAAATCATCAAAATAGTCAGTAAATAAATTTTCAATTAATTCCAATTCAAGAGCATCTTTGACTTCCTCAAGAACCTCATATTTTCTTCCATTTATTGTAATTTCTTTCATTTCAAACCTCCTAATATACAATCTCAACTTTCGGTTTCTTTCTTGTATTGTTAATAGCTGTTACTAGTTTTTCCTTTTTATTATCGTCATCTTCTTCGATACTAAAATAAGAAAACATCTGCTTATTAACTTTATTAATTTGTTCTTGATTAAATGAATTAACAACTTCATTAGATAAACCAAAGAAATTATATATTTTCATATCAAGTAAATTTAATTTATATAAAACAAAGCTATATTTATTTTCTAATCGAAATATTTTTAATTTAAAGTAATAATCTACTTCATCAAAGTCTTCACTCATTAACAAAGCATAAGATTGCTTATATAAATCTTTACTTTTCGTAGTAAATAATAAATCATAAAATTCTTTGGTATCACTATCATTTAAATTCATCATTACTTTCTTATAAAAGAACATATCAATTAAATTTTTTTGAACTAAATCCATATAAATATTTTTACTTTTAATTGCTTGATTTTGATTTTTCTTTTCTAATTCATAATAATTTTGAAAATTATTTTTAAATTTAATTAATTCATCTTCAGGATAACCAAACTTACAAATATTCATATTAAATCCGCCCATACCATGTTCATTCATTGTTTTGAAGCAATTAGCAATATCTAATTCGCCATAAAGAAAAACAATAATACGTGCAACAACTACCGAAAAAGTATTAAATATAAGACTAGTTGGATTATCTTTATATTTAAAATAGTCATTTATAGCATTGTTTATCGACTCATTAACAAAAATTCTTCCTGCATCACCCATTTTTATTCACCTATTTAAAGTATAACACATTTTAATCGGTTATTATACTACTATTTTTTTCAATAACACCACCAAAATAATTAGGAATACTTCCTTGAATTATTTTAGAAGAAATTAAAAGTTCATACGAAGACTCTACCTCATATATTTTAGAAGCTACTATTTCATGTTTTAGTTCAACGGCAATAAACATTTCAAGTAATAAAGAATTAATTCCATAATCACTAACTTTAGTTTTAATATTAGCAGATAAATTATTTATTAAGTTGACTTTAACAGGTATTTTCGGGCCTAGATTATTAACAAATAAATTATCACTATATATGCCAAAAGGATAACTAACTATTAATGAGTTTTTTTCTGTTTTAAAATTACTATCAAAGTTTTTAAATTCATCAAAATTTTGAACATTATTATTTACCTTACTCATAAATTCATTTAAAAGAGAATAAGTTTTATTTAAATCATAATCTAAAGCAATGATTTCATCATCTTTGTTTTTTGTTATTTTAAGTAATTCCCTTCCTACTTCTTCACTGATAAAATCTTTATTTAATTTCATTAAAATAACATCACTTGTATATTTATCTAAATTAAATTTCGTTATTTCAATTATCTTATCTGTTGCTTTATTACTATATTCTTTTAAAAAAAAGACAGCTAAAAAAATTATCATAATTATTATGAACAAAATTAAAGTAAGATTATTAGTTCTTTTTTTTAATTTCATTTTCATACTTCAATATATGAAAAAAACTAGTTATTTATTTAATTTATGTTATACTAACTAGTATCAAAGAGGTACTATTATGTCTAAAATTAAATGTCTTATCATTGATTTAGATGATACAATTATTGATGATACAGAAAATCATCGTGGGGCTTTTAAACATATTTTAGAATATTTACAAATAACATATCAAGAAGAACTTTTCCAAAAATGGCTAGAATTTAACTCTTATTATTGGAATGAATATTTTAAATCAATTAAAGTTCCAAGTAAATATTTAAAAAGCGGCGAAACAAAACCAGAATATCTAAGAGGTATGCGATTTCCTTTATTTTTTAAAAGGAATTTAAATCCAATTGCAATGCAAAAAGAATTTAAAGAAAGATTAAGAAAAAATATTGTCGCCTTACCTGGTGCTGTTGAAACACTAAGAGAATTATCACAAGATTATCCGATTTATATTTCAACAAATGGTGATTCGAAAGTTGCCAAAGAGAAAATTAGGCGAATCGGAGCAGAAGAATTTATTATTTAAATATTTTCTGCTGATATGACAAATCCTCCATCAAATAAATCAGAATCTGATTATTATCGCCAATTAATTGAATATATTGATAATGTCACATATGAAGAATGTTTAATGACAGGAGATAAATATCGTGATGATGTAATCATGCCTAATAAAATAGGTATAAAGACTTGTTGGGTACATAAAGAAGTAGAAGACAATGGAATATGTGATTATAGGATAGATTCTTTAAAAGAATTACCCGAAATTTTAAAAAGAGATTTAATAAATAAGAATATTTTAAGATAATACTTTACAATTTTGTTAAAAAAATTATCTCTGTATACAAAAAAAGTGCTAGTACAGCTTATGAGTTAAGCTAGTTACTAGCATCTTTTTTATGTAAAAAGAATTTTTTCCGATTTATATTGTTTAATAATTATTCCAAGAACTAAGCAAATAATCACAATAGTTGACAGAAGCATTAAGAAAATATACAAATAATTAACATTTCCAGCCGTAATATCTGTAAATAGGAGAGCAAAATTTAAGAAAGGTACAAGTGACAATAGGGCTGATGAAGAAATTTTAATCATAAAAGCTATCACACCTGGAAAAAAAGATATAAAAGTTAATGGTGTTAAAGCACTTTGAGCTTCTTTAAAAGTTTTAGAATGACTCGCTATAGCAATACATAGGCCACTAATTAGGAAAGAATAAGCAATAATTACTAAACTAGCAAAGATAATACTTTCACCACTTAACATCAAGTTTATTCCTTCATAAATTTCAAACATATTATTGGCAACACTCAAAGAAACAATCGTTAAAATTAAACTAATAACTCCTGTAATAACTGAAGAAAGTGTAACGCTTAAAAATTTGCCAATAATGATGTCTTTACTACGAATTGGAAAAGTTAATAGTGTTTCTAAGGTACCTCTTTCTTTTTCGCCAGCTGTTGTATCTGTAGATGGATAAGTTGCTGAAACAGTTATGGCCATAATAATAAATAGGAAAGCATAATTAATAATATAACTAGTAAAATAATTATCAGCATCTTGAATATCTTTTTCAACATTAATAATTGATAAAACATCTTCGGCACTTATATTATTTTCACTTAAATACTCTCTTTGAAGATATTCTTTATATAAAGTAAAATAATTATCAACTAATGACATTGCATAACTTGTTGTTTCATTATTTTCCCCATGAATAGTATATTTATTACCTTCCTTAGTAATATATAAATCTATTTCTTTATTTTTATAATCTTCTTCAAGTTCTTGTTCTTCTTTGCTTATATCTTCAATTTGAAGTTCTTGCAAAATATTTTTTTCAACTTCTGTTAACTCGTAAGAAAAACCAATCTTATTATATTCATCTACTGACTTATTTACTTGCGATTCAAATAAAGCTGACATACCAATTACCAACAAAGGAATCATAAAAGGAATAATTAACATCATTGATAGGGATTTTTTATCACGAAACATTTCTCTTAATTCTTTTTTTAACATATTTAATAGATTATTTTTCATCGTCTTTTCCTCCAATTAAAGTAAAGAAAGCATCTCTTAAATTCGTTTTTTTTGTACTATTTTTGATCTCTTCTGGTGTTCCTTCTTTTATAATTACACCTTTATTAATCATAATAACATAATCACAAATATTTTCAGCTTCTTCCATATAATGGGTCGAATATAAAATAGCCTTCCCCCTTTTCTTCTCACTTTTAATAAAATCAAGAATTACTTGACTAGAAATAATATCTAATCCACTTGTCGCTTCGTCTAAAATATAATACTTTGGATTATGAACTAAACAACGAGCTATATTTACTCTTTGAGTTTGTCCAGTTGAAAGATTAGCAATTCGATTATACAGGAAACTTTCCATATCTAGCTCTTTAGCAATAGTTTTAATTCTTTTATCGATAGTTTTCTTATCTACTTCATAAATTTCAGCACACATTTTTAAAAGTTCATAAGTTGTTAAAGTATTATAAATCTTGGTATTTCCTGATAAATAAGCAATACTTTTTTTAATTTCTATCTCATTTTTAGAATAGTTTTTGCCATCAAATTCAATTGTTCCTTCTGTTGGTTCTAAAATACCTGCAATCATTCTAAGCAGTGTTGTCTTCCCGGCTCCATTAGGTCCTAATATACCGATAATTTCTCCTTCATGAGCTTCAAAAGAAATCCCATTATCAGCATAAAACTCTTCTTTTTGTTTTTTGGCATTATAACGAATAAATTTCTTTTTTAAATTTTCTACTTTTAGCATTAATAACACTTCCCTCAAATTTAATTATACTACAACTTTTTATAAGTGAATATTTTTATTAAACAAAAAATAACTATAATAGTCCTAAATTAAGTTTTACTTTCTATATTTAATTTCTAATTTTTGAAATTTCTCGATATTTTCTTCAGAAATATCAAATAATTTTTCTGTTTTAATAAGCTTAAAGCAAGTTAATAACATCGCCAAATCTTCCCTAGATAATTCTAAAACAAAATTCCAATTATCAACACATAAATCATATATACTTTTTAAATGACTAGAAATCATTTCTCTTTTAGCATCAACACTTGCACGATAGCCTTTCCATTTACGATAGTACATAACGTTAATTAAAGCATTATAAGCTCAATTAAGTTCTATTTTAAATTTATCAAAGTCCATACCAAAAATCCCCCAAATAATTTTTATAATAGTCCTAAATTAAAGATGTTATTGGCAAGAAAAACACATCCAACTATAAAAGCAATAATTACTAAAACAATTAAAATCTTTATAACTAATTTAGCAGCTTTCATGTCATCTTTTAAATCATTAAAATCATCAAAATCACTTTGAGAGAATTGACTCGAATTAGATAAAGTATTTTCCATTGTCATTGTATTAAACAATCTTTCTTTCGTATTTTCCATATTCTTTTCAATTTTAGATATTGGTTTATTTTGTTCTTCTTGCTTTTCTTCTTTAGCGCCTATGACAGCAGTTTCTTCATTATCTCCTTTTAAATCGGAAAATAAGTCAAGAGGATTTATATTTGTTGTTGCTAGTAAGTTATCAAAAGTATCATCGCTTTTAAATTCTTTAGTTATTGTTTCTTCATTTTTTATAGGAGGAGTAAACTCTTTTGTAGCTATACTACTAACAGTAGTATCCACGACAGGTTCTTCTTTCTCTATTTTTGCTACTGGGGTTTTTTCTTCTCTTAATTTTTTATTTACTTCAGTTGCCATTTCTTTAGAAGTTATTGTGTTAATCAAATCCATTAATTTAGCTTGTTCTTTTGTAAAATCTTCTTCATCAGCAACAGTTTTTTCTAAATCTAAATTATTTAAAATATCATATTGTGTATTTCTTACCTTTTTTAATCTATCAACTTCATAATCTACATCTTTAGTTTCTTTAGCTTGTTCTAAAATAGCATTAATATCGTACTCCCTTGTTTCATCTAAATCCATAGTTTCAATAGGAAGAGGTTCAATTTTTTTTATATTAAGTTCTCTTTTAGGCTCTTTTTGATATTTCTCATCAAGTAAGTCTTTTACTTTTTCTAAGTCGATATTGGAAGAGTTATCATCTAATACAGATACGTTTGAATTTAAATTAAAATCTTTCAACTCAGTTGTATTTACTTCTTTATATAATTCTTTATTTCTACTAGCTCTTGTACTACCAACTGTAGGAATTTGTTCAGTGTAATATTTCTCCATTCTTGTTTTCATATTCTTCCAACTCCTATTCACATATATAATACCATATTTAGTTAAATAGTTATAGTCTTTTTTTAATTGCATTTTGTAAAAGTTCTATTATATAATAATACTAATGGAAGGTGATTAAATGAAGAAATTAGTTGTATCTGAAGATACTTGTATCTCTTGTGGTGCTTGTATGCAAATAGATGAAGAACATTTTGATTTTTCAAGTAAAGGATTATCTACAGTAATCTCGCAAGAAAACTTAGATAGCGAAATCTTAAAACAAGCTATTGATGCTTGTCCTGTTGCAGCAATAAGTATTGTAGAAAATGATGAAGAAGATAACAATACTGCTGATATGGAAAATGAAAATAACGAACCATCAAATGATTGTAACTGTGATAGTGACTGCTCTTGTGACCATGAAACAAAATGTGAAAATTGTAAGTGTCATACTGAAGAAATATAAAAGGCCTGTAAATTACAGACTTTTTTATTATTTAAGTTCTAATTTTTTTATAAAAGATTCATTTAATTCTTCCTTAGTTGGTAATGTATCACTTGCAAATTGATTTAACAAAGTTCTAGTACGATTTAAAATTTCAATATTTTTCTTTTTTAAATTAGACGATGTTATTATTTCTTTTTGCAATTTTTCATCACGAAAATACCAAATCATGCCTATTTCATCTAATAATCTTATTTGTTCTTCAGCAATTTTACGTGTACTATCTCCTTTATAAGTTCTTCTTTGGGTATTTATCCAATAACCTAGATTAAAGCCTTCTTTATCACTTTCGTAACCGTTAATTGTTTTATAGTCAAATGGTATTTCTAAATTACCATAATATTTATAATAAGCTTTTGCTAGCTTATACATTTCATTCCAATTAGTATCGTATACATTCCAAACCATTT
>CAOJBM010000059.1 GCA_948329525.1 uncultured Mycoplasmatota bacterium | reverse complement strand
TGTCTCTTCTTGATTTCTATTATTTAAATCCATTCTTATTCTAAATATATTTTCAGCATTTTTACTCCATAAAAATATTTGTCCTTTTTGTTCATTTAAATCTTTATTTAATATTAAATAACTTAATGCATAACTATTCTCTCTTTTTTCAATATAATTTTCTATTTTTACTATTTTAATATTATCTATCCCATTATTTCTTAAATTTTCTTCAAAACTTGCTATAACATTACTAGAATTAGTTAATATTTCATTTGGTACTTCTTCATCTGATATTTCTAAACCATTTCGTACATAATTTCTTAAATCAGTTAACGGGTCAATTGGAAGCATTTTGCTATTAAAATCATTATTATTTTTTATCCCAATTATTATAAAAATTATCGTTATAACAACTAATGGTATTACAATTGTTTTATTATTTAATCTCATATTATCACCTAACATAATTATATATCATTTATAATTAAAAATTAAGTACATTATCATAAAAATTTTACTTTTACGTTGAGAAGTCACAAAAAAATTTTTACTTAGCAATATAAAATATTTATTATTTAGATTAATAATATACAACAAATTAAGAAATTATATTTAAAGTTATATTTCATACATTTTAATATGTATTAATTGTTTCAAATCTTTATAAAATAAAATTTAAAACAATCTAATAATTTTTTAATATAGTACCATTACAATTTATTCCATCTTAAAATATTTAAATTGTGTTGTCTTACTACATTCATAAGCACTCCATAAATCTGTATTATCTTTAGCAGGGTCAATCATATTAATATTATTTCCATTAACTCCCATTATTGCAACCCAATGTTGATTTCCCTCTGTAGCACCTTTAACTTCAGCAGTAAGATAATACCTTGACTCAAATATTGACTTATTAATAATAGTTTTTCTTCTCTTGATTTTTCTCGTAAATTTACTCCTCCAATATATCGAAAATTGGGAACTACTTTACTTACTGAATTATATCTTAATTTCCCTTTGTCTGTGAAACCATCATTTTCGTTTGATGCTTCAACAAAGGTACCCGGATTAAATGGATTTATATCTGTATTGACACCAGATTTTGCTATTAGTATTGCTACTGATGTTACTAAGCAACCAATACTCTCAATTGTTCCACTTGTATTTCCATTTCTTATTAGACCAACTTTGACCATCTTGTCACCAATTGACATATTCACCACTATCATTAATCCATAAATAACGCTATTCCATAAAGAAGAATATTTATTATTTGATAATTCATCAAATTGCTTTTAATTGATAAGTAGAAGTATATGTTTTAGAAATTTCTTTTCTTGTATATAACATTATTATCACCCTAAATACATATTAATATTTTTGCACAACAAAATCAATTTTCTTTGTGCATTTTTGTAAAATGAGTTTAAAAAAAGAACTGACCATTATAATCAGTATAACCTGCTCCTTAATACACAAATTCAACTAGTCAACACATACCAGTTAAGGTGGTATGATGAAACATATTCTCCACAGACAATCTCCATAATATTTTTTTCAAAAATTAGTAATAATATCATTAATTCACTCATTTTTTACCATTTTTTGACCCCTACTGAATAGTTTATTTTCCCTCTATTTATAAGGTTTTATCGCAATCTCATCACGCATACACATTCAACGTGTTCAGTATAAGGAAACATATCAAATGCTTTAATGTTTAGTGGATCATATTTTTCTTTTAAAATATTCAAATCTCTTGCTAAACTTATTGGTTCACAAGAAATATATATAAGATATTTTGCTTCTTCTCTCAAAAGAAATTCCCTTGTCTTTTTATCTAACCCACTTCTTGGAGGATCAATTATAATTAAATCAAAATATTTTGGAAGTTTATCTAAGACATCTTCAACACGACCACATATATATTTGGCATTATTGACATTATTTAAGAAAGCATTTTCTTTGGCATTATAAATAGCATTTTTAACTACTTCTACACCATATAATTCTTTTATTTTATGAGATAGAGCCAAACCAATCGTACCAACTCCACAATATAAATCTAAAGCCTTACTAATATTTGGTATTAACTCTTCTAAATAGGAAATAATTAATTCAACAACCTCATTATTAACTTGGAAAAAAGAATTATAACTAACTTGATATTTAGTTTCATTAATACTCATTAACAAATTATTATTTCCATAAATCGTTTTGTCATTTAAAACTATTCCTCTAATATTTTTGAATTCATTAACAATTTCTTTGTCTTTTACATCATCTTTTGTCTTAATCGATAACAATATTTCCTTATCTTTATTAGTTCGAACAACAACTTCGCCATTACTAATGTTTAATAAATCTAAATAGGAAATAACTTCATTAATCACACTTTTAGCAAGTAAACACTCTTTTATTTCTACTAAATCATGGCTTTTTCCTTTATAATATCCTATTTTCTTATTAACTATTTTCAAAGTAATTTTATTCCGATAATTAAGACTACTAGCGAAAGATATTTCTACTTCTTTATCTAAATGAGCATACTTATATAAAAGACTTTTTACTTTTTCTTTTTTAAAATTCAAAGTATCTTCATAACTCATATGCATCAAATGACAACCATCACACAAATTATAATAAGGACACACTGGTTCTACTCTTTTATCACTAACACTCACAAACTTCGTTACAACTGCTTCATTATATTTTTTACTTTCCTTAAAAAGTTCTATTTCTACTTCATCTAAAGGCAATGTCTTAGGTACAAAAGTTATTTTATTATTAACAAAACAAATACCTCTTCCTTTATTATCTAATTTAGTTATAACTACTTTTTTCATACAAATGCCCTTTCTTTGAATTATTATAGCATTTTAAAAGCTAACAAAATAGTACAATTATCTTTTTAAACATTTTTTAATTATTTTTTTGATTTTTTTTGGACAATATAAACTTGAATATAAATACAATTCAAACATTAATGAATTAAAATAATCTAAATAACTTTCTTTATTTTTTTCACCAAAGGTTTTATAAACAAATTCTTCATATATTTTGTGATATGGATGTATAACTTCTTCTGGTGATTTAAAATAATAAAATGGTGTACTATGTAAAATAATAGGATTCCTTTTAGCCATTACAACTTGATTAAAAGAATATTTCTCTATATTCATCATTTTATAATATCTTTGTAACACTATTGGATTAAAATAACTATCAATAGAAAACAAATTATATTCTAAAGGTAACAACTGAATCTCATTTCTTAAAGCAATATTTATTAAATCTTGATCGGGATAAGTGTAAGCAATATTAGATTGTAATGCATATCTTATTTTTTCATCACAATTTTTTTCTTGCAATTTTTGCACATTTATCCATAATACACCTGAATTACAATATTTTTCTAATGATTTACTTAAGTTTTGCCAATAATCTTTTGGCAGTGAATCTTGAACCATATGAATTGTTCCTTTATAATTACTTAATTTAGACAAAGAATTTACAACAATAGTATCACTATCTAAGTAAAGTAAGTTATCAACATCTTTTATATAGTTAGAAAAAAACAATCTAGCATTAGCAATTTTACTTCCTCTCCAATTAGGAATATTATATTCTTCTATTGTTTTGTTAATTTCTTCAAAACTATAAAAATAAACATTAGCATTACTAAATAAACTTATTAAATATTCTATTCTCTTATAATCTTCTATTTCGAATTTATCACATATAACGTGAACCACTATTTTCATATTAGTATTATTTTCTAATAAAGAGTATAAAGAGACTAACATATATTTTAAGTAATTACAATCAGTTGTATATAAAACGTTAATTTCTTTCATAATAGTAAAACTCCTTCCATAAACTTTTTCATACTAATAAAATATTACTCATATTATAGCACAAACTAGCCATAATAATATTGGTGAATAGTATGATAAAAAAAATTCAAGAAATATTTAACAATAGTACTGATTTAAAAATACAAGAGATTAAAAATGTTTACGTTATCTTTTTAGAAAGTCTTTGTAGTAGTGATAAAATAAATGATTATATTTTAAAACTACTTAGTTTAAATAAAATTAAAGATATAACTAATGTTTTAGCAGGACCAAATACAGTAGAAATAAAGTTTGATGAGATTGAAAATTACATATCTAATGGTTTTACAGTTGTTATTTATAAAAAAGAAATCTTAGCTATAGAAACTAAGGGTGACTTAAATAGAGGAATTGATATGCCTCAGTCTCAACCAGACATATATGGCCCTAAAGATTCCTTTACAGAAAGTATTCAAACTAATTTAGGTTTAATTAAAAGAAGAATAAAAACTGGCGAATTGATGAATATAGATTTAACTGTGGGAAAACAAACTAAAACTAAAGTAAGTATTGTTTATATGAATAATATCTGTGAACAAGAAATTGTTGATATGGTTACAGAAAGAATTAATAATATAAACATTGATGGAATAATTGATTCTTCTTATATTTCCCAGTTAATAACTAAAGAAAATGCAACACCATTTCCAACAACTTTAGAAAGTGAAAGACCTGATAAAGTCGTGATGGAACTTTTAGAAGGAAAACTAGCAATTTTAGTAGATACATCGCCTTTTGCTTTAATCCTACCTGCTTTCTTTGTTGATTTTATAAATCCAACTTCTGATAATTATAATAAGAGTATTAATATTAATATTTTAAAAATAACAAGATTTATTTGCTATTTTATTTCTTTAATCCTACCTGCTTTCTATGTTGCTTTAATCAATTATAACCAGGAATCAATTCCACTTGAACTATTGGTAAGTTTTACAGCTCAAAGACAAGATGTCCCATTACCAACAGCTTTAGAAGCATTTATAATGCTCTTCTTATGTGATATTTTAAAAGAAAGTGATACTAGATTCCCCTCTTCTGGTAGTTCTATATCAATTCTTGGAGCTTTAATATTAGGAGAAGCTGCGGTATCAGCAAGTATTGTAAGTCCGATAATGATAATAATTGTTGCCATAACTTTTATTACCAACCTTTTATTTACTGATTCTGATGCTATTAATTCTATTCGAATATTTAGATATATTTTCTTATTCTTTGCAGTAATGGCTGGACTTTATGGCGTAGTAATTGCATTCGTGTTATATCTAATTCACTTATGTAGTATTAAAACTTTTGGTAAACCTTATACTTATCCATTAGCACCATTTAATCGTAACTATATATTTAAAACTATCCTAAATAAACAAAAAAAGAAAAATACGAAACGAAGTAAAATGTTAACTACTAACTTAACAAAACAAAGGAGTGAGTAAATGAAAAAGGTATTATTAATTATTGCTTGTTTATTACTATGTAGCTGTTATGACTATAGAGAACTTAGAGATATTGCGATAATTACAGGTATTGGTGTTGATTATAAAGATGATGAATATACTGTAACTTTAGAAATTCTTACTCCTACTCCGAAAGAAGCTGGAGAAACGGAAAAAACAAGACTTGTAAGTAATAGTGGTGAAACTTTTATTGATGCTTTTAAAGGAACTTACACTGAACTTGGAAAAGAACCTAATTTTTCCCAATTACAAATGATGTTTATAAGCGAGAGTACAGCAGAGAATATAGGATTACAAGAATTATTTGATGATTTATTTCGTTCTAGTAGAGTTAATAATAATTTCTATTTAGCAATTGCTAATGATTGTGATAGTTATGAAATTTTAGATAATAAACAAAAAAATGATACTGCTAGTAACTATGTATTAAACCTCTTAAAAAGTAATAATGAGTCATCATTTATTATGAGTACTAATCAATTTGATTTTTTAATTGCTAAAGTTGAAAGTAAAGGAAAAGATATTTATTTGCCAAGTATCAGTTTAGATGATGACCATTTTAAGGTTAATGATATTGCTTTATTTAGTGATTATAAAATGGTTTCCTATATCGATAAAGATTATTCAACCATACTTTCTCTTTTAACAAATAAGATTGAAAATACAATTTATTATTCTGATGGAATAAATTCTATAGATATTAAAAGTAATGAGTTTAAGTTTGATTTAAAAGATGATAAAGTTAAAATTACATTGTCTTTAGATGCGACGATTAAATCTCTTGACTCTAAATATAGTTTAAGAGATGAAAGTACTTTTAAAGAATTGGAAAGTATTTTTAAAGAAAAAATTAAAGAAGAAGCAGATGATTTAATTAATAAGTTAAAAGAATGTCAAAGTGACCCTTTAAGTATTGGTAATAGATATTATAAAAAAGAGCCGAAAAAATACTTTGATGAATATTTTAAAGATACATCTGTTGAAATAGAAGTTGACTTAAATATTAATAAATTTGGAATTTTATTTGAGGTGATAAAATGATTACAAGAAGACAATATCAAATATGTAGTTTTTTCTTATCAAGATTTCTATTCTTTGGAGCTGGTTTATCTTTCCTTTTCTATAATAGTAACAATGATACATGGTTTGCTTGTATTCTAGGCTTAGTTTTAGGTCTTATAGCTTTTAAAGTAATCCATATTATAAGTAAAAAAAATGAAGGTGTTTCTCTATCGAGTATAATTAAAAAAAATCTTGTAATGAAGATAGTTTTGTATTTATTTTGTTTTTTACTTCTTAATTATCTTTTAACTGTTTTAACTTTGATGAACCATTCGTTTTTCTTATATGAAACTCCCCCTTTGTTTATTGCAATTCTTTTAATGATTGTTATCGTTTATGGAGTAATTAAAGGGGAAAGAGTTTTTACTAAAGTTGCCGAGTTTTTATTCTTTATTTCAATTGTTGTTTTTACTTTAAAATTTATTGGATATGGTTATAATGCAGCAAGTTCTTACGACAATTTATTTCCTCTTTTGAACACCAAAGTGACAGGATTTTTATTTACTACTTTAATTTTCTTTATTTATTCTTTTGTACCAAATATTTTATTATTAAACTTTAAAGTTGAAGAATTAAGTTATAAGCAAATGATAGTTGGCTACGTTATGGGAGCAGTATCAATAATTTTAACTATTTTAATAATTAGTATGACTTTTGGTTTTCCTCTTGCAACAATTATTAGATATCCTGAATATATGGTACTTAAAAAAATTAGTTTGTTTAATGTTTTTAAAAATATTGAAAATATTTTAGTTATAACTTGGTATTTTGATTGTTTAGTAAGTGGTTTTATTATTACAAATATGATTAAAAAAATTAATAATAATACTTTTCCAATGCTTATTAGAAAAGGAACTTATATATTACTACTTTTAGCTTCGTTATTTGTAGCAGTTAATATTTTTGTTAAAGATTATACGAAGACTATTCTTTTATATAAGTATGCTTTTACAATAATTGGGGCTTTAGGATTAGTTATTATATTATATTTGTTATTTCGGAAGAAAAAGGAAGAATAAAAAAATGTCGTTAAATCTTTAAGTGAGTTTTGACGACATTTTTATTTTTAAACAATATCATTTGTATAAGTTTTTCTCAACTCAAATGGTTTTTCATCTGTTTGAGAATATTCACCAAGATTTTGTACCATATTTTTTCTAGTTTCGTACTTTACAACCTCATTGACTACTTTTTCAACAAAAGCTTTTTTTCTTTCTAATTCTTTTTTTATTGTTTGTAAATCTATTGTATACCCAATTGTTTCAATACTTTTTGTATTCATTAAATTCCTCCCCTTAAATTTCAAGTATAATATCATATAATTTTTTTAAAATCAACACTCTTCTCCATCTAGACTGAAACTTTTCGCTTCAGTTATTTTTACATTTATTATTTTGCCAATTGTTTCTTTAGAAGCTACAACATTTACTAGTTTCATTGTATCAGTGTACCCAAATACCTTTGTTTCATCTTTTTCACTTACACCTTCAATTAAAACAGGTACTACCTTACCAACATATTTTAAGTTAGCTTGTTTAGAATATTCATTCACTACTTTATTTAATTCTTGTAATCTTTCTTCTTTAACACTTAACGAAACTTCATCTTTAATTAAAGCTGCAGGTGTTCCAATTCTTGGACTATAGATAAAAGTAAAAGCACTGTCAAACTGACAAGTATTTACAACATCTAATGTTTCTTTAAAATCTTCATCACTTTCATTTGGAAAACCGACAATTATATCTGTTGTAATTGCGACATTAGGAATTTTTTCTTTTATCTTATTAAATAGACTTAAATACTCTTCTTTCGTATATCTTCTGCCCATCTTTCTTAGGATATCACTACTACCTGATTGAAGTGGTAAATGAATATATGGCATGATATTATCATTTTTAGCAATTACCTCAATCATATCATCAGTAAAATCCCATGGATGAGATGTAACAAAACGAATACGTGGTATTTTCGTATCACTTATCTTTTGTAGTAAAGAAGAAAAAGATATATCATCTAAGTCTTTGCCATAAGCATTAACATTTTGCCCAAGTAATGTGACTTCTTGATAACCATTTTTTACTAAATCTTCTACTTCTTTAATTATATCAATACTTTTTCTACTTCTTTGTTTTCCTCTTGTATAAGGAACTATACAATACGTACAAAATTTATCACATCCATACATAATATTAACCCAAGCTTTAATATTTGATTCTCTTTTATAAGGAATATTTTCGAAGACTTTACCCTCATAACTATAGACATTAACGTCTAATTTTTTTCTATTTCGAACCTCCAATACTAGTTTTTGTAAATCATTAATATTATGAGTACCAAAAATAATATCAACATAAGGATGTTTATTTCTTATTTCTTCAACAACACTTTCTTCTTGAGCCATACAACCACATAAACCAATAATTAATTCAGGTTTTTCTCTTTTTAAATGTTTACATCTTCCTAGATAGCCGAATACTTTATCATGAGCATTTTCACGAATTGCACATGTATTTAGAATAACCACATCGGCTTCTTCTAACACTTCTGTCTTAAAAAGACCTAAAGATTCAAGTCTTGCACAAATTTCTTCCCCATCATGAACGTTCATCTGACACCCATATGTTTTAACAAAATATTTTTTGCCTTTTAATACTTCACTATCATATTTTTCATCTAAATATATATATGGAACTTCTTCATTAGTTCTCTTTCTTGCTTCTTTTAAATTTGGTAACTGCATACTTTCCACCTCATTAAGTAAAATTATATCAAAAAAAGTGCTTAATTGCACTTATTAATAGCCTAATTTTCCTTCTAAAGTTTCATCATCATTAATATAATCATTAACATTTATATGACGATATTTATCTTTATTATCTCTAATATAAATATCTTCTATACCCGAATTAATAATCATTCTCTTACATAAAGCACAAGGATTAGAATTAGAAACATAAGTATCATCTTCAAAATTTTTACCTACTAAATATAACGTAGAACCTATCATATCAAGACGAGAAGCACTTATAATTGCGTTTTGTTCAGCATGAACACTACGACATAACTCATATCTTTCCCCTCTTGGTATTTTTAATTCTTTTCTAATACACTTATTTAAATCACAACAATTTTTTCTTCCTCTTGGAGCACCAGTAAATCCAGTAGCAATTATTTGGTCATTTTTAACAATAATTGCTCCAAAATTTCTTCTAATACAAGTACCTCTTTTTATTACAGTTTCCGCAACATCTAAATAATAATTAACTTTATCAACTCTACTCAAACTACATTACTCCTATCTATCAGAATTATAACATAAAAAATTTATACTTTAAATAAGTATAAATTAGAGTTTTGAACCACAATTAGAACAAATTATAGCATCTATAGGTTCCATATTTCCACAATTAGGACAGAATTTGTCGCTACTTTGGGAAACTATTTTTTCTTCAACTTGTTTTTCTTGAGATTCTTTATTTTCTACTGGTGTTGGAGATTCTACAGGAGTAGGTACTACTACGGGTTCTTGAGTTGCTACAGGTTCTGGTGTTGGAGTAGGTACTGATACTGCTTCTGTAGTTGAAACTTCTGATGTACTAGTTGGAACAACATTTGAAGTTGGAGCTGGAGAAACAGATTCTTGATTAACTGGTGGAACAGCTATTTCTTGTGTAGGAGGCACTATAGGATTAGTTGTTTCTTCCGAAGTATTAACTGGTGTTACAGGAGCAGGTTCAGGTGATAAAACACTTGGAGTTGGTGAAACTTCACTATTTGGCATAGGAATAACTGGCGCTTCTGGAGTTGGAACTTCTAGATTAGATTGGGCAACATTTTCAGTTGATGATTGAGTTACAGGAGTAACTGGTGCTACTGGAGTTACTGGTTGTTCCTGTACCTGAGGTGAAACCTCTACTTGTGGAGCCGTAGGAACTACAGGTGTTACTTCTACCGCTTGATTTGTTTCATTTACAGAAGAATTAACTGGCACACTAGGTGCTTCGACAGCAATTTCAGCTGTTGGATTTGCAGAATTAGTTGGAACCTCTGTAGTTACAACATTGTTTACAGGGGGAACAGTCTCAGCATTAACTGGTTCTATAGGATTAGGTGCTAGAGCAGTAACAGAAATTTCTGGGGTTGCTACTGGTTGAGGCGAAACTTGTGCAGGTGTTCCTCCTTCTACAGAAGCATTCGCTTGTTGTGTTACTGGTGCTACATTTGTATTTAAAGGAGCAGCCACCTCACTTACAACTGGTTCTTTCTTCTTCTTAAAAAAATTAAACATAAAAATTCCTCTTTCTATATTCTTTACTCTATTTTCTATTATATCATTAAATTATTTGTTTTTGTAAAAATTCTTATCATTAAAAAAGTATGCTTTTATACACACTTTCTTAAATATTATCAAAATAGACAAAATCTGCTATTTCATTTCTTTCATTAGAGTTGTTCGGAAACTAGTTAAGCTTTATCAAAATTATAAAATCCACATAATA
>CAOJBM010000058.1 GCA_948329525.1 uncultured Mycoplasmatota bacterium | reverse complement strand
TCAAGAGGTAGATTAGACTTCATTATTTTTCCTCCTTCACCCTTATACTTACACTGTGAAAGGCGAATTTCCTCTTTTTTTCTTGATTTTTTTTCAAAAAACCCCCAATTTTTCCAATAATTAAATTATTGTGGGCAAAAAAACCACCTCTAAAAAGGTGGATCTTCTCTAAAGTCCATAAGGCTTGTTACTGACCATTACCATTCGGTATCTTTTTAAGTCTGCCAATTGCTTTTGTTACTCTTTTTATCTTATCTTCTAGTCCTTGATTTTGGATATATCTTTTTATTATATTTTTTATTTAATTCATTTCCTACAATTTAATTTTAGCATATCAATTTCTTCGATAAATTTTTTTTTAAATCAACTAATAGACCCGAACACAAATGCCGAACAGTGTACTATTTACCAGGCACTAATATTCATCAATAATTTTAAGATATGACACCACTTACAAACTCTCTTCTTCGACTTCTTTCCTTTCGACGTCTACCCACTACCCGCCCTTTCATAGGTTCGACTTCTTCCAGGCGACTATCCCAAAGAGGCCACCGCCTAAAGCACCCTTTTTAGGTTTCTTCTTTTAATTAAGTATGTATGGTGAACTACTTGTTCCACTTCCACTTAATTTCTCTGCTGTTGATTTTAGAGTGACGATAGGACGCACCGCATAGTCCCCTGAATTCTCGCCGAATCCGCTGTAATAGTCATACAGGTTGTAGTTGCTCAAGCTGCCACTAGTGAGCACACAACGCCCGTTGAAGAGCCAGTACGTGCTATCGATATAGTCGAAACGACGCGAAGCGAGCCAGTAAGACTTCACCGTTCCACTAGGGTTATTCGCTTCCATTGATCCATAAACAGCATTTACTAACTGATAATCTGCTGTATATCCTATATCTCCTGCTCCTTGTGCCTCTTCTGCTTCTGTAAATCCACTACTTGTTGCAGTCCATCCAGATAATGTAGTTTTTGTCCACGGCGCTGGTGCTTCGGACAACATACTTGTATCTGTTATTGTCTCTGTTTGATTACTGTATCCGATATGTCTTGTTCTTAACACATGCTTACCATCTGTATACTGAGCTGCGATTGTATTTAACCCTCCGACGAAATTTTTATAGCCTTTAGACCCACTAAAATAAACTAGAGTACTTGACACCTTATCACTGACCATTTCCACTGTTCCGTCATCATTTACTTTGATTACTCGCCATAGATTTAATTCACTTGGATTGATTGTTTGAGCACTTGTATATCCCGTAACACTTGTTGGTATTGTGTATGAAGTCGCTGTCGGTGTCATTGTTACATATTTTCCAACGTCACTTGAAGTAAATGGTGTACTATTTGGTTTTGTACTTGCACTACCTTCTTCACACTTACTTCCTTTTCCTGTCTTGGTACATACTTGGTAATAATATGTAGTATTATCACTTAATCCTGTTATTGTACAATTACTTGCTGTTGCATCAGCTATTTCATTATCATATGTTCCTGCTTCTATTCCCCATTTACATGTTGTTCCTATATCGCCATTTGCTTGATATGTAATATTAATTGTATCTATTGTACTTGTGGCTTCTAGATTTTCTATTGTTGGATCTATTCCTGCTCCCTCTTGTCCTGATGTAACTACTATCTTACTTGCAAAGATCTTATTTTGTTCTGTTCCTGGAGCACTCTCATCTATCCACATTCTTAAGTTATATGTGACACTTTCATTATCTTGTAATGTTCCACTTATTAGTGTTCTTGCTTCTATTGAGTCTTCAAAATATTTATTACTCTCTTCATACTCACTATATAGTTTATCTGTATTATCTAAGGCTACTCTAATACTAGAACTAGCGAATGTCGTATTTGCTAAACTCTCTAAATTAACTATATAGTTTGCACTACCACTGCATGTATTTGTTATTGTAAATGTATATGGTGTACTCTTCATTCCTTCTTCTGTTTTTAATGGATAAGCACTTGTTAAGTTGATCGCTTCATTTCCTTCTAAACTAACACCAAAACATCCTGAAGATATTATATTAGTGTCTTCTTGTAATTTTGTTAATTGCCAGAAGGCATAACTTATTCCTACTATTAATATTACTGCTACTACTGTTATACTACAGATTAATATTGTTCTCTTCTTATTATTTATTTTTTCTTCTTCCATAATGACCACCTTACTACTATTATCTTTTCCCATTTTTTTAAAATTATGTTAGAGTATTTGCACATACCTTATGTTATGAGTATAACAAAATATTAAGGAATTTACAAGTATCTTATTTTTAAATATCTTTTCTTATACAATATTTAAAAGGATTGGTAAATTATGGTAAAAATTAATATTGTAGAATTATTAAAAGAAAATAATAAAACTAAATATTGGTTATGTCAAAAAATGAATATAACTTCTAGAAACTTAAATAGAGTAATATATGGAGAAACAAAATCAATTTCTTTTAGATATATAGAGGAACTATGTACTTTATTAAATTGTAATCCCAATGACTTAATAACTATTTCTAATCAAAATATAAAAGAAGAAACCAAAGAAAAAGAACTTATTTCAATTTAGTTCTTCAGTTTTAACTAATTCTTTATATTTATTACCTTTTTCTACAAAATTCTTAAAAGCTTCATAACTTGATGCTGCTGGCGATAACAAACAAATCGTCTTTTTCTTTGTTATTTTTTTCGCTAAAGCTACAGCTTCTTCTAAAGTAGTGACAAAGTAAATATTTTTATTACTATTTTCTAAAGATTTTCCTATTTTAATTCCTGTAGTTGGCATACAAATTAAATTTTCGATGGAAGAATTTTTTAAATATTCTATAAAAGTACTATAATCAATTCCTCTATCCATCCCTCCAAATATTAAAGTATTAACACTCTTTAAAGATTCAATTCCACTAATAGTAGCTTCTGGAATTGTTGCAATAGTATCATTATAGTATGTCACTTCATCAAATGTTCCAACTAGTTCTAAACGATGTTCTAATCCTGTAAAAGAATCTATTGTTTCTTTAGCTTTATTTAAATCTAAATTAAGTAGTTTTGCTACTAAAGATACAATCATAATATTTTCTAAATTAGGTTCTCCTATTAGATTTCTTTTATTATTATCTAAATAAATTATTTCATCATTGTAGATAACTTGATTATCTTTTTTTACTACATCACTAGTAGTGTTAAGTGAAACACTATACAAATTTTGTTTATAATTTTTTATTTTAATTTGTTCAAGTAAATTAGGATTATCGCTACAATATATTGCTATATCATTATTACTTTGATAATCAAACATATGCATCTTACATTCGTGATAATGTTTAATGGTTCCTGCATGGTCAAGATGATCTTCATATAAATTTAAAATAATACCAATATGAGGTGAGTGATGAACAAACTCTAATTGATGCGAAGACATTTCAATTACAAGCAAAGACTCATCATCAAATTCATCTAATAAATCAAAAATAGGAACACCTATATTACCAGCTAAGTAGACATTATCATTTTGTTCTTTTATAACATTATATATTAAAGTAGAAGTAGTACTTTTTCCTTTAGTACCAGTAACACCTATAACATTTTTCCTGTTAACCATTAAAAGGAGTTCTAGTTGGGAATATATTTTATCTTGAAATGATGATATATCCATATCTTTTAAGGAAATACCAGGAGTTTTCATAATAATATCATATTTATCTAAATACTCTAAATAATCTTCTCCATAAATGATAGTTACATTTTTATCATTTAAACTCTTTACTTCACATCTATCAATAATAGTTAAAGGCATATTTTGATTATTTTTTCTAATAAACTCATAAGTAGATTTACCTTCTAAGCCAAAACCTAGAATAGCAATATTTTTATTATTTAGAAATTCAATTATTTTATTTTGCACATCTTACCAACTCTTTTCTTATTATTTCTTGGTAAATATTTGGAACATTATTATTTTCTTCATATAAAGTTTTAAAGTCAATATCTAATTCTAGTTCATAATTATCTTGATAATATTGTAAAAGGTAAGGTAACTTACCTTCTAACTTAGTAATTAACAAACTAACAGCATATCTAACCTCACTATAACTACCTACACAATCAAAAGGTTTTGTTTTCCCATAACCTAAAAGTTCAATAAAAATTTTAAGTAATTCTTTATCTTCAAATAAATCTGTTCCAAATATTTTGATTAGTTCATCTTTATAAAGAAAGGGACTTAATATGGTATAAACAAATAAACACTTAGCGCACTTACTACACCAACACCAAGGTTCTTTTTTACTTCCTGGATTACAGCTTTTAAATATTTGATGATATTTCTTATAACTCGCAAATAACATTCCTATTTGAAACTCTGTTAAAGGTCTTAATAAACTAAAATAGTTTATATTAGTACCAAAGAATTTATTTGTGTATTCTCGAAAATCATTTTCAAATTCAATTGATTTCGAATATTGATGATTGATAGAAGTTCCGATAACTGTTGTTTCATTAGCACTATTTTCATTAGATAAAACAATATTTTCTTTCTTATATATATAGGCAGTTAAATAAGAAGAGAAAGCAACTATTGCACTAAAAGGAGTATGACCATTTAAAAAACCTTTTTCATTCATACTAATTATTTTTTTATCTAATATTCTTGTAATACCTATAATAGAGTTATCGTTATAGTTTGCTTTCTTAGCACAATCTAAAGTAACTTTTTTAGGATTAATAATAAAACAAGTATTAGTATCATGTTCATCTTTTAAAAGTTCTAAACTAACACAAGAGTCTTTCCCACCACCAATAGCTATTAAGTTACCAGTTCCTTCATAAGTTGGAATGACACAATCTTCTTCTTTCACTTCACAAGTTATATCAAATAAGTCTTCCATATCTATATCTATTTTATTTAAGTATAAGAATTCTCCTAAACCATTATAATACAATTTTTTAAAGAAATTGATTTGTTCTTCATTTATAAATCCTGCTTTAATAATAACATTTTTACTACAAGTACATTTTAAATAACTAACTACTTCAACCATTCCTAAATTAAAAATTATCTTTTTTAACATAGAATCATTTATATTTATCTTAATATTATCTAAAGGAATTTTAAGAATAGGTTTAAACGTTTCTAAGTTTTCAATAACAAATTTATAAGTAATAATAAGCTCATTATCTTTTACTTCTAATATATAATCATCATAAATAAAATTAGGATATTTTTCTCTTAGTTCATCAAATTTACTCATAAACTCACTTCCTTAGTTAATTTATTATACCATAAATTAAACTCTAATAAAATTATATGCGAAAGCCCAAAAATTGGTTTATAAGTTTAGTTGGCAAATCTTTAAATATAAAAGCAAATGACTTGTTAAATATTCAAGAAAAATATATTCGTAAACAGAAAGATGTTGTTTATTGTATTAGCTATTACTTCTAGCGAAAAATTCCCTACGCATTATAGTTTTGAAGATACAAAGAAAATACATGGTAGCGTTTTATGTGAACATTTAAGAAATATTGATTATGAGATTAGAAACTTAAAGTTTGTTGAAACACTAAGTGATAATGATTTTATTAGTATAATTACGCTATTTAATGCTTGTATCGAAGAATAATTAAGATTGACAATTTTTGTGTATTTCCACACTTTTTAATTAACAAAAAAGAAACTATTTCTAGTTTCCTAAATTGCTGCAATATACTCAAGAAGTCTTATAAACGTATTAACAAACTTACTATCAAGTCCTTCTTTTTTAAGTTTTCTTATTTCAATTCTTTTCTTTTCAATCGACATTTCTCCAAATATAATCTTGGCAATTTTTTCTTTTAAAACAGTTTCGATTTGAATATCATTTAAAATATCGTCAATATCTTCATTAATAAGTCTTACAGCATCAATTTCAATATCTCGTCCTTTACAGTTTATAGTTAACTGAGTTGTAGTTGGAACTCCACTAACAGAGACAATGAAGTCAGCATCATCAGTATAGCTTTCACACTTAACTTGAGTTTGTCCTACATAGACAATAACATCATCTGCTTGACGTGTATTTCTAAATCTAACGCGATAATTTCTTTTCTCAGGAATAATACCTGTTTTACCTTCAATTGGTCTTATTATTAAAGTATAATTATTAGCCATATAATTATAATCTATTTTAGTTACAATGTAATAACCTTCTTCATGAAGTGAACTATATCCATCATCTTCATAAAGATTATAAGTATTACTAAGTCCTGGAAAGACATGTATTTCCATCGTTGTTGGATTGTTAGTAACATTTATATTTTCCCCAAAGTCAGCTAACGGGATAATTGCGCCACTTTTTGCAAATACAGGATAATCTTCATCTTTATAAAAAGTTACATATCTTTTGTTCCCAGGAAATTTCTTACCTGTTTTAAACTCATACCATAATCCTTCAGGAATAAATATTTGTTCAATGCTACGATTGATAATTGATTCTTTTTTTGTTGTAATGGGTGCAACAACTAACTGACTGCCAAAATAATATTCATTACGATAAATTGGTTCATCAAAAATTTCGGGATATTTATAGTAAAGAGGTTGGACTAATGGAATACCTTTAGTAGTATAGTTATAAGCTTCCGTATATAAATAAGGTATTAAACGATGTCTTAACCTACAATATTCCCTTACAATTCCTTCCGTTTTAATATCCCATTTCCATGGTTCTCTTTTATAATACTTGCCATACTTTGAACTAAATCTAAATATCGGACTATAAGTTCCTAATTCCACATAACGCATGTAAAGTTCCGAATCTTCAATACCATCTTTATATCCACCAATGTCATGACTCCACCAAGAAAGTCCAAGATTACTAGAAGTAGAATTAAAGTATGGTAATACTTTTAAAGTATCCCAACTAACAGACGTTTCACCGCTATAATGTACTGGATATCTATGTGGTGCTATATTACTAATTCTTGATAATATCAGTCCTCTTTTATCAGGAAATTTCTTAAAATCATTAAAATGATAATAGTTTAAAGCACTAATCGGTTTATTATCGTCTTTATTTAGATATGTCAACCAGAAGAAATCAGTGCCAACACTGTACAACGGAGCAATTAATTTTGATATGTAAATGGACAGTACAGTGTTGTCAAATACGTTAATTGGTATAATTTGTTTTTCCGATAATTTAAGTTCTTTACTTATTTCATCGTATCTTGCTTCATGCGGATAAATACCTTCGGAAGTGTCAATCGAAAGACCTACTCTTATTCCTCTATCATGCATATATTTAATAAATTCACTTGGATTAGGAAACAAATCAGGATTAAAAGTAAAACCAGTTTTATATCGTGATAAATTATTCATATCTTTCATATGCCAGTTATCTCCAAGAAGTAAAATGCTAAATGGTATTTGATGTTTATTAAACTGACTTAATAATTTTTTTGTATCCTCAAAACTATAAATTTCATTTCGATTCCACCATATTCCTAAAGCATATCTTGGAATTAGTGGTGGTAATCCAGTTAAACGAAAGTAATCTTGTAAACACTTGCCAAAATCCCTTTTGTATAAAAAAACATAAGTATCTATTCCATACCTTGGCTCTTGCTTAAGTGTTCCATCTTCTAAAAAAACCATCGTATTAGAATCATTTATGGAAACAAAACCATCAGCACTATAAAGTCCCTTTGTTCTTCCAAACAACTCTTTTGCTTTTTTCTTAACTTTAGTTAAATCAGTTTGACTATCTTCTAAACCTGTTTTAGTCTTATCAATATTAGCAACGATACTATTAAAATTTCTTGCTTCAGGATGGCGAAAATACCACATTCTTTTATCAGTATCAACTAAGTTTATTCGTAAATTTTGTTCTGGAGCATAGGAAGGCCCTATAAAAGGCTTATTTTTTGTATATTGTAACTCAAAATATTTTGTTGTAATTACTAAAAATTTTTCATCTTCTTCTATTTTAAATTCGGGCACATCAAAATCACGAAAAACTGCTAATTCTGTAGGTCGATTTTCAAAAAGTCCTTGCTCATTGTATTCAAGTCTTACAAGGATTTCACTTAATACAGTAATACGATATTTTTCGCCTTTAAAAACTGCGGCTTCTTTACTTACTGCTTTACTATAATCAATAGCAAAATGTCTTTCGATTGCCATTTTAAGTCACCCTCTTTATACTATAAATATCATACCACAAGTTAAAGCTTTATAAAACATTATCTTTAATTTCATTTACTTCTAAATAGAAAGATGCAAACTTTTCTTTATTTTTTAACAATTCTTTAACTTCATCCTTAAACTTATCAAATTCCTCATCTTTACAACATATTTTAGCATATCCATTATTCCCAAATTTTTCCTTAATATGGTTATAAGCACGTTCAATTATTTGATTTGTGTCTAAGTTTTTAAAATTCTTTATTGTATAAGCATGAGTTCTTTTAAGACTAGTAGCAACATCAACATTTTTATCTGCTGTAGAAATTATTTTTCCATAATCGCTTCGAGGTTCATACACTAGGCTTGCTCGATGGTCTTCGATTGCTTCTTTTATTACTTTTCTTTTCTCATCAGTAAAAGATTCTTTCATTTTGCCATCTTGATAAAAAATTTCTGCTTTTCAAAATCTCTTGCTTATCTTTATCAATATGATGGGCTATATCATGAAATGCGACAATCGCATAAAGCATATCTTTATTAATATTACTAAATTGCTTAAGCAATTTAAAACATCTTTCTGTTACATATTTTATATGTGTTATTCCGTGACCTTTATCATTTTTATTATATAAAGGTAATATTTCTTCTTCAATATATTTTATTAATTCTTTATTTACTTCTTCCATAAATCCTCCAATATATTTTTATTATACTACTTTTTTGATACTTGACTAAAATTAAAAATATGAGAAACTATTAAAAGGTGTTTATTATGTTTAAGTATAGTTTAGATAATAAAAGATATCATACTTTAAATTATCACTTGAAAAATAAATATGGTAAAAAAACTTTTAAAGTATCATTAAATGCTAATTTTTCATGTCCTAATAAAATTAATGGTAGTGGTTGTATTTTTTGTTCCCGCCTTGGTAGTGGGGACTTTGCGGGCAATAAAGATAAATCTTTAGTAACCCAATTTAACGAAGTTAAAGAAATTATGGCGAAGAAATGGCCTAATTCTTATTACATTGGCTATTTTCAAGCCAATACCAATACTTATGCCCCTACTAGTATTTTAAAAGAAAAATACGAAACTATTTTAGCATTACCTAATGTTATTGGTCTTGATATCGCTACAAGAAGTGATGCAATATCAAAAGAGACTTTAGACTATTTAGAAGAGTTAAACAAAAGAACTAATCTTACTATTGAATTAGGTCTTCAATCAATGCATGAAAAAACTTTGAAATTAATTAAGCGAGGACATACTTTAGAAAACTTTGAAAAGATGGTTAAAGGATTACAAAGAAGAAATATTGAAGTAGTTGTGCATATAATAAATGGACTTCCTAACGAGACAAAAGAAGATATGTTAGAAACAGTTAAGTATTTAAATAAATTAAAGATTAATGGTATTAAAATCCATATGCTATATATTGTTAAAGATACTCCTTTATATGATATGTATAAAGAAAATAAATTCCATATTTTAACTAAGGAAGAATATATTGATATCGTTGTTAGTCAGTTAGAATTACTTGATGAAAATATCGTTATTCATAGAATTACTGGGGATCCTAAAAAAGAAGATTTAATTGAACCAAAGTGGTTATTAAAAAAATTTTGTGTCTTAAATGATATTGACAAAGAAATGGTTAGAAGAGATACATACCAAGGAAAAAAAGCTAATTAATTTTAGCTTTTTTGTAACTATTCACTTTTTTCTTTCAAAGTAAAGTAAAATTAATCTCCACAATATTTTTGTAATTATTATTAGCGAAATTTTCAATAGCTTCCGTTTTTCCTATTTGCCTCGCACCTTTTATAATAAATGGCATCTTATTAATTGAATTTTTCCAATCAATTAAATATTTATCTATTTTTCGCCTTAATCTAATCATTTAATTCACCTTTCTATAGAATTTTACACAAAATTCCGACTTTTTTAAACACTTTTCCAACAAAATTCTGGCATTTTTCGAGTTATATTACACATTTTTCCAATTTTATCACATTTATTTATTACATTTTCCACAGATTGAACAACCATTACAAATCATTTTACTACCACAAGTATGACATTTATCACGAAAAAAAGGTGTGTATAACTCTTCACTTGTTAACAAGTTATTAAATTCATCATATAATTTGAAATCTATCTTTTCCCCTTCATAATTCATATTTGATTTATAAGCAATTAAACTTTGAGTATCTTTATTGGGTATTATATAAAGCTTACCATCTTTTAAAAACTTTGTTCCTGTTTCGATGAAACAAAAACGGACATTATATTTAACACATTCATCATGTAAGACCTTTACCCAATCAAAATTGCAAACTCTTGCTCCATCGTAGTTTTCCCCACCAACTATCACTTGCTCTATTTTTCCCGTCTTTAAGTACTTTTCTATTTTAACTTCACCAATAAAAGGAGCACACATTATTCCTTTATGTTTAAAAGGTAAATCAAATAAAATTGGTATCCTCTCATCAGCCATTTCCTGATTTTCACAAGTCACATTAAAAAATATATTTTCAAACTCTAAAATATCTTTCGGAAGTTTATCTTTTACTCTTTCAGGTCTTTTAGTTAAGATAAAGAATATTACATCTTTTCTTTTTCGCATTATATCAAATGCTTCTTCTCGCCATTTATCAGCTTCTTCGACAAAAAAGTCTGATGACATACAAACTCGTATTTGTTCCCCACTTTTAATTTTATATTCCCCACTTCGATTTCTTTGTAAAGGATAATTAAAATTAGTCGTTCTATAAACTTCATTGCTACTTCGTTTATTTTTATGAATTTTATCTAAATAGAACATATAACAATTTAAACAACCTGGACTTTTCTTATGACAACCATGCCAAGGACTCCAAATATCATGCATTTTATACCACCTAATTTGATTATACAACAATTGAAAAAGAATAGTAAATATGATAAAAATATAGTAGAATATTAGCAATAAATTATTAAGGAGGAATTTACATGGCATTAATAAAAATGTTAGGAACAGGAAACGGTGGAACCCTAGATTTATATAATACTTGTTTTGTTATTGAAAATGAACAAGGTGTTTTTTTAATTGACACAGGAGAAAACGTAGAAATACTTAAAAGACTAAAACAATCTAATATTAGATTGGAAGATATAAAAAACATTTTTATATCT
>CAOJBM010000057.1 GCA_948329525.1 uncultured Mycoplasmatota bacterium | reverse complement strand
CTGAAAAATGATTGCCTTTTCGCGTGTTACTTGAATCATAGGTGTGAATAGTTACTTTTATAGTGGCTTAAGAAACGTTATAGTATTGCAAAAAATAGTGGTTTTGATTTAAAATTGATAATGATACTTTATTAAAACATGTGAAAATAATAAGTAATGATTTTTTAAAAAATAAAGTTAGTAATGTTTCCCAAAGATGTGACCTTGTTTGTGAAATAAATGAAACTATTTTAAAGTTCAATTATGATCGTGAACAAGCAAGAGCTGAAGAATGCGAAAAGTTGGAGTTAAAGGAGACGAAAAGAAAAAGATTATTGAGATAGTTAAAGCTATGTTTGCAAAAAGAGCTTCAATAGAGTTTATAGCTGATTGTATTAGTATGTCTATCCAAGATATTAAAGATATTTTTAATGATCTTAATTTTTTAAGTCTCTTTTGCTATTAAAATTATTAAAATTATAGTAAAATAAATATAGGTACTCATGTAAGGGATGAAGATAATGAAAAAAGTATTAGTAACAGGTGCTGCAGGTACTATTGGGTTGCAAGTAATAAGATATTTATTAATAGAAGGTAAATATGAGATAACAGTTTTAGATGTAAAAAACTCTCATACATATAAAAGATTAAAGAAATATCGTAAAAGAATTAATATTGTTTATGGCGATGTTAACGATGCAGTTTTAATTGATGCCTTAGTTAAAGATCATGATATTGTAATTCATTTAGCTAGTGTTCTACCTCCTTTTGCTGATTTAAAAGAAGAATTATGTCATATTGTCGATTACGAAGGAACAAAAAATATAGTTGATTCAATTAATGATTATAATCCTAAATGTCATTTATTTTATGCATCAAGTGCAACAATATATGGTCCAAATAAAAAAGAAATTAGTACTAAAGATGTGATTGTCATTGATTCTGATGATTATTATTCTAAGACAAAATATGAAACAGAAAAATTAATTAAAGAGAATTTAAAGAACTATACTATATTTAGAATACCTGCCGTAATGTGTGATTTGAAAAAAGAATGTTTTATGTATAATATTCCTTTAAATAGTGAAATAGAATTAATTAGTTCTTTTGATGCTGGATATGCTTTTGCTACATCTATCGAATATACAAAAGAATTAAATAAAAAAGTCTTTAACTTAGCAGGTGGAGAAAAATGTCGTGTTAAATATAGAGATTTCTTAATTAAAATATTATCGACATATGGTCTTAGTTTTCGCTATCTTTTAACTTGTTTTTTAGTCGATAAAAACTTTTTTGGTGGCTATTACAAAGATAGTGATACTTTAGATAATATTATACATTATCGTAAATATTCTGTTTCTAGTTATTATAATAATCTTGAAGAAGAATATAGTGGTTTAAAAAGATTAATACCAAGATTGCTTGCAAAACCAATTGTCGGTATTTTGAAAAGAAGAAAATAGTGTTATAGTATAGTTTTGAAAAGAGATGATTTAATATGGGAAGAGCTTATGAAGTAAGAAAAGCAAGTATTCAAAAGACTGGTGCTGCAAAAGCTAAATTATATTCTAATTTTGCGAAAGAGATTTATTTAGCTGCGAAAGGTAATCCAGAATTAGAAAGTAACGTTAATTTAAAAAGAGTTGTTGATAAAGCAAAAAAACAACAAGTACCTGCGGATATTATCAATAGAGCAATAGATAAAGCTAAAGGTAATAATGGAGATGACTATAAAGAAGTTATTTATGAAGGTTTTGGACCTGGGGCTTCGACATTAATTATTAAGACATTAACAGACAATGTAAATAGAACTGTTGCTTATGTTAGAGAAGCTTTCAATAAAGCTCATAAAAGTTTAGGTGTTACTAACTCAGTATCATTTAATTATGACCATTTAGCAGTTGTTTCTTTTAAGTGTGATAAGGAAGAAGAAGTATTTGATGCTTTATTAAATGAGGGAATAGAGCCAACTGAATTTGAAACAATAGATGGAGAATTAACTATTAGTGTTTTACCAAAAGATATATCTCGTACAAAAGATATCTTAGAGAGTATTATACCTAATATTGATTATGAGATAGATGAAATAGGAATGTATCCAAAAGATGTTGTTACTTTGAATGGGGAAGATAAAGAAGTTTTTGATCGTCTTTATAATATGTTAGATGAAATAGATGATGTTACTGAAATATATCATAATGTCAAAGAGGATTAGTAATGAAGGTAATAACTATTAAGCAACCTTTTGCAACTTTAATAGCTGAAGGAATAAAAGAGTATGAGTTTAGAACTTGGAAGACGAAATATCGTGGAGAAATCTTAATTCATGCTGGAAAAGTAATTGATAAAAAAGCTATGGAGAGATTTAAGCATTTGAATTTAGAGTACCCGCAAGGTTGTATTATTGCAAAAGTAAACTTAGTTGATTGTGTAAAGATAGATGATGATGTAAGAAAAATACTTAAAGAAAAAAATGATTTAGTTTATTCTAATGTTATTAAACATACAGAATGGAATGGTTATGGCTTTAAATTAGAAAACGTTACTAAAATAAAAGAAATATCTGTTTCAGGTAAGTTAAGCCTTTGGGATTATGATGGAGAGATTACTTATGAATAGTGACATTAAAAGGAAAACGATTGAAAATGATGAAAGTTATTTAAGACAAGTTTCTAAAGAAGTAGATTTTGAAAAAGATAATATTGAAGAAATGATTGCAAAACTAAAAGAGTATTGTAAAGAACATTATTGTTATGCTTTAGCTCCTGTTCAAATTGGTATTACAAAGAGAATTATTTATATTAAAAATACATCACAAAATATGGAAAATAATGTTATTAATGGATACGATGAGGGCATAGTATATATTAATCCAATTATAACTTATGCAAGAGGAATTACCACATTTTTAGAAGGATGCGAAAGTTGTATTTATCATCAAGATGGAAAAATAATACATTACACTGCGGTAATTAAAAGACCATATGAAGTAGAAATATTATATTATGATTTACAAGGTAATAAAAAATTAAAAATTATAAAAGATTTTGAAGCAACTGTCTTTTCTCATGAATATGATCACTTAGACGGTATATTACATATTGATTTAGCAGAGGAAGTAATCGAAATGAATAGTTCTGAAATGAAAGATTTTGGTACTAAACACCCATATAATATTGTATCTAAAACAGGAAAGTACAAGCAAGAAATTAATGCTAAAGATAATTTTGAAAATAGTTAAGACTTTTAGTCTTTTTTTCATCTAATTATCACAAATGTATTGTATTTTTAAAAAAAGAGGTGAAGTTTATGCATATTTTAGTCGTTGATGATGAAGAGTTAATAAGAGAAGTTATAAAAGAATATCTTGCTTTAGAAGAATTTAAAGTTGATGAAGCAAGTGATGGAGAATGTGCTATTACTAAAGTAGAGAATAATAACTATGATTTAATTATAATGGATATAATGATGCCTCATATGGATGGATATCAAGCGATTAAAAAGATTAAAGGAATAAAAGATATACCATGTATTATGTTATCGGCAAGAGGAGAAGAATACGATAAATTAATTGGATTTGATATTGGAATAGATGATTATGTAACAAAACCTTTTAGTCCAAAAGAATTAGTGGCTCGAGTTAAAGCTGTTATTAAAAGAAGTAAGGGAGAACAAGAGATTTATAAGTATAGTGGCTTAGTAATAGATGATAAAGCTCATGATGTTTTTGTTGATGAAAAAAAATTAGAATTAACACCAAAAGAATATGAACTTTTAAAATATTTAATAGCTAATAAAAATATTGCTTTATCAAGAGAACAACTTCTTACAAATATTTGGGGATATGATTTCTATGGTGATGATAGAACAATCGATACCCATATTAAGACTTTAAGAAATAATCTAGGTAAATATCGCGACTTTATTGTGACAGTTAGAGGGGTAGGATATAAGTTTGAATACAGGGAAGATGTTTAAAAGCATTAAATATCAAGCTTTAATATATATTGTTGTTTTTATGATAACTCTAGTTCTTTTTCTTTGGTTATTTCAAACAATATTTTTGTCTGTTTTTTATGAAAGATATCAAATAAAAACAATTAATAACATCGCTTTAGAAATATATAATACAAGTAGTAGTGATTTAGATACAACATTAACTAATATAGTCTATAATAATAATGTATGTATTGAACTATTAGATAAAGATGGTAAAGGTAAAGGCTATAATTTACTTAGTTCGGCATGTCTTTTGGGAAGAGAAAATTCTGATATTGAAAAATATAAAAACACTATTATTGAAAGTGGAGAAGATTTAAAGGGGATAAAGCTTGTTAATCCCGATTATGACTCGAATGCAATTCTTTATGGAATTAAAGTTGGAGGAAAGTATGTTTTTGTTTTCTCTATGCTTGAAAATGTGGATAAAACAACTTCACTTTTAAATGGTCAAATGGTCTATATAATTATAATTACTATTATTATAGCTATTTTAATAGCTTTCTTCTTAGCTAATAAGATAAGTTTGCCAATAGAAAAGATTACGAAACAATCAAGAAAAATGGCAAATGGTGATTATAATGTTGAATTTTCAAAAAATGGAATTAAAGAGATTGACGAATTAGCCGATACTTTAACATATCTAGAAAAAGAAGTTAGTAAAACTGATGAGTTTAGAAGAGATTTGATGGCTAATGTTAGTCATGATTTGAAGACTCCTTTAACCATGATTAAAGCTTATGCCGAGATGGTACGAGACATTTCTTACAATAATCCTGAAAAAAGAAATGAGCATTTAAATATTATTATTAATGAAACAGATAGATTAAATGTTTTAGTAAATGATATTTTAGTTCTTTCCAAGATTCAAGCAACAGAAGAAGAGTTACAAATAGAGGAATTTGATTTGATTAAAGAAATAAAGGAGATAGTTTCTAAATATACAATTATTAAAGAAACAGAAAATTATGAAATTATTTGTACGATGCCTAAAAAAGCAATGGTTCATGCTGATAAAAAGAAAATTAATCAAGTAATTTATAATTTAATTAATAATGCTATAAATTATACTGGGAAAGATAATAAAGTAACTATTAATATAAAAGAAGAAAAAAACGCTTATTTAGTTGAAATTATTGATACTGGTAAAGGAATTTCTATGGAAGATTTAAAACATATTTGGGATAGATATTATAAAAAAGAAAGAAATCATAAAAGGAATGTTGTTGGGACAGGGCTTGGATTATCAATAGTTAAAAATATTTTAGAAAGTCATAATTTTAAATATGGTGTAGATAGTAAAATTAAGAAAGGAACAAAATTTTATTTCAAAATATGTAAGTAAAATGTTTTTTCACAATTTATTCACATAATCTTCATATTTGTACGTTATTATAAAGATACGAAAGGAGAAGTGATAATTTAATAAGATTGCCGTAAAGAAAAAACAAATATAATTTAATTATATAAAAACCTTATACAATTAAAATAACATATAAAACTCAAACTCACACTTTATAAGAAAGATCTATTAATGGTCTTTTTTTCTTTTGATACAAAATTGTTATTCTTTCTAGTTATTAATAATATTCAAAAAAATTTATTCTAAATATACTATTAGTGAAAGGAGTAAAATAAATGTTTAAAAAAGATCAACATATGTCAGGCGGTTGTTGCCTTGATGTAGATAGACTACTTGCTTTAGCTAGAGTAACAGGTCCAACAGGTCCGACTGGTCCAACAGGGCCTTCAGGAGGACCAACTGGTCCGACTGGTCCACAAGGAGTTCCAGGTGTTCAAGGACCAACAGGTCCAACGGGACCAACAGGTGCTACAGGAGCACAAGGAATAGCAGGAGCAACAGGTGCCACAGGAGCTACAGGTCCACAAGGAGTTCCAGGAGTTCAAGGACCAACAGGTCCAATGGGACCAACAGGTGCTACAGGAGCACAAGGAATAGCAGGAGCAACAGGTGCCACAGGAGCTACGGGTCCGCAAGGAGTTCCAGGTGTTCAAGGACCAATAGGTCCAACGGGACCAACAGGTGCTACAGGAGCACAAGGAATAGCAGGAGCAACAGGTGCCACAGGAGCTACAGGTCCACAAGGATTACAAGGTATCCAAGGTATTCAAGGACCAACGGGACCAACAGGTGCCACTGGTGCTACAGGACCTAGTGGAGAAAGTGGTTTAGGAGCTTATGGTGGAAAATATAATGATACTGCTCAAATACTAGCTTTAACTAATGGTGTTCCAACTACTATTGAAATACCGTCTGTAATGCCTATTAATGGTGTTCAATATACACCTGCTAATAGTATTACTATAAATGAGTCTGGAGATTACGAAATAAATTATTCAGCTAATGTTACTTCAACCAATTCAGCTACAATTGCTATAGCAGTAAGAGAAAATGGAACTGCAATTGATTCAGCAACTCTTACAAATATCTTCTCTGATGGAGAAAACAACATTTATAGTGGTAGTGTAATTAGAACATTACAAGCAGGAGACGTTATTGATATGACACTTACTTCAACTGAAGCAGCAACAGGTTCAGTAAACAATGCTACACTTAGTGTTAAATTATTAAACTAAAGGGATTCATTTCCCTTTTTTAGTAGGAGGTAAAAAAATGAAAAAAATGAAAATATATGTCTATGCTATATGTAAAAATGAAGAAAAATTTGTAGATAGATGGGCTGATTCAATGAGTGAAGCAGATGGTATATTTGTTTTAGATACAGGTTCAGAAGATAAAACTGTACAAAAACTTAAAAAAAGAAAAGTAAACGTTACAACTAAAATTATAAAACCTTGGCGTTTTGATGTCGCTAGAAATGAATCTTTAAAATTAGTACCAAAAGATGCCGATATTTGTGTTTGTACAGATTTGGATGAAGTATTTGAAAAAGGATGGCGAAAAAAACTTGAAGAATCATGGAAAAGTAATACAACAAGATGTCGTTTTATTTACAATTGGAGTTTAAAAAATGGTAAACCACAAGTAAGTTTTTACTATGAAAAAACTCATACGAGAAATAACTATAAATGGGTAAATCCTGTTCATGAAATACTAGAGTATCAAAAAGAAAAAGAAAATATAATCACTGTAGATGAAATAGTTTTAAACCATTATCCTGACAACACAAAATCAAGAAGTAGCTATTTACCACTTTTAGAGTTATCGGTTAAAGAAAACCCTAATAATGATCGAAATATGCACTATTTAGGTAGGGAATATATGTATTACAAAAAATATAATGAAGCTATTGATACTTTAATTAAGCATTTAAACTTAGAAAGTGCTACTTGGAAAGATGAGAGAAGTGCTTCTATGCGTTTTATCGCAAGGTCTTATATTGGACTAAAAAGATATGATGAAGCTGAATTATGGCTTAATAAAGCAATTAAAGAAACACCTTATTTACGTGATCCATATATGGAAAAAGCCTTATTTTTATATCAATTAAGAAAATATGAAGAATTAATACCACTAGTTTTACAAGCCTTAAAAATAGAAATTAACGAAAGATATTATATTAATGAAGTATTTACTTTTGACTATACAGCATATGATTTATTAGGTATTGCTTATTATTATACTAATGATTTAATGAGAGCTTTATATTATAGTGAGAAAGCTTTAAAAATGGAACCAAATGATAAGAGATTAAAAGAGAATAATAAGATTATAAAAGCAGCAATTTAGATTGCTGTTTTTGATAGCTCATAAAAGTTAATTTGATGATATGTTAAATCGATATTAGCTAAATTATTAAATAATCTTATAAATGGTTTTGTGCATTTGAAGTCTTTTATAGTAGGGTAGCTAAAAACTATTTTTTTACTAATTGTAGTTTTAGTACTTTTAAATACTAGTTTAAAGTAATCTTCACCTTTTGTAATGGTTACTTGTTCTTTGTTTAAATTACTATCACTTTTATATCTAATTTTATCGTTATGAAATAAATGAATATACTCTAAAGTAGTTTTAACTTCACTATTAATATTTAATAAATCACTATTGTATGGACTATTAAAAAGAGTATTAATATCTTCTTCGTCAAAAATATTGCCTTGTTTTATATCACTATAAAGTTTATAAAATATTTCATATATGTCATAATCTTCCATTGTAATAATAAATGTATTATCGCCATCAAAACTTTTAAATGTCCACTCTAAATAATTTTGTTTTTTTAGCATTTCTAATTTTTTATTGTTATATTGCAAAGTTAAAGAAGGAATATTATTTTCTTGTTTTAGACTCATCATAAGTAACTCCTCCTTGTAGGGTTTATAATACAAAAATTTTTAAGATAATTCAAGAATATTTTGTCTTTATTTTAATAATTTTCTTAAAGTCATATTATCGTTTTCTAATGTAACTGGTTCAATAAAAGAATCGAAATGGATTTTACTATAATCAGGTTTTTCTTGTAAAAATTTATCAAAGTTTGCTACTTCATTAAACTTAGTCAAAAATTCTTCTTTACTATCAGCTTGATAATAAATATCGTTTAATTTTTATAATGAAAATTAATATGCTCTAAAATAATATTAATATTATCGGTTTCTATCTTGGTATAATTTCTTTTCATTTTCTAAGTCTTTTTTCTTTTCTAATAAAACACTTTTATCTTTTTTAACACCTTTTTGTTTTAACTCTTTTATTTCTTTGTTGTTAGATATAATATGCTTGATTTCATATCCTGTAATACCAAGAAGAACTATGCTTATGGCTCCAAGTCCTATAGGAATTCCTAAACCCAATATTAATGTATGTGCTAAAAGATATTTAATTATTACCCATACATCAAAACCACCAAGTACAATTCCAATAATAAAAGGTAACATAATCATTTCCCTATATCGAGAATTTTTATCTTTTAAATCATTATAATTTTTAATATTATCTAATCTTTCTTCAATATCTTTTAATTCTTCTTCTGTTGGTGCAAAATCCATTTTTGATTTTTCTAACTCACTCGAAAGTTCTTCTTCGGCGTATTTAAAAATATGAATCCCTCCAATGAGATTTATTATAGATAATTATTTGCTTTTAACAATAAAAACTAAAAACTAAAAACTAAAATCTAATTTGCATTAAAGAATAAAAATGATTATAATTAATCTAAGGAGAAGATGATGATTAAAAAATTTTTTGCAGAATTAATTGGTACAACGCTTTTAGTATTATTTGGTTGTGGTACAGCAGTTGCTGCTAATCAGATTGCTAGTCAAGTAGTTTATTATCCACTAGCTTTTACAATCGTTCCAATAGCTTTAACATTTGGTCTTATTTTAATGGCTTTATGCTATGTAATTGGAAATATTTCTGGATGTCATATTAATCCTGCAGTATCTATTGCCATGTTAATTAATAAGAAAATTACTATTCTAGAATGTCTAGAATATATAATAGCTCAATTAATTGGTGCAGTAGCAGGTACTGAAATATTAGGTATAATTCTTAATAGTTATGAATCTTTAGGAGCTAATGGATTCTTAGAATTAAGTTCTATGAATACTACTATGATTGCAGCTTTAGTTATTGAAGCAATTCTTACTTTTGTTTTTGTATTAGTTGTTTTATGTATAACAAGTAAAAAAGAAGAAACATCTAATAATGGTTTAATAATTGGTGCTGCTCTAACATTAGTTCACATCTTTGGTATTCCATTTACTGGTACTAGTGTAAATCCTGCTAGAAGTTTTGGACCTGCACTATTAACAACAAATAATTTAGCTTTAGAACAATTATGGGTATTTGTTGTTGGTCCTCTAATTGGAGCAATAGTTGCAGCATTATTATTTAGATTTGTAATAGATACTAAGGAAGAAACTAAAAAAGAAAAGAAAGCAAAATAAAAAATCAGTTCAGATAATGAACTGATTTTTTGTTGTCATTAATCAATATTGATAATTTTCTTTGTTTCTTTAACTTCGGCTTTTGGTATAGTAAGTTTTAACATACCATTTTGAAATTCAGCTTTTATAGCATCTTCTTCAATATCACCAAAGCTAAAAGTTCTTTGATATTTACCATATACTCTTTCACGACGAATGTATTTTTTACTTTCGTCTTCTTCTTCTTTTTCCTCTTTTTCGGCAGTAATAGTTAAATACCCATCATTACATTCAATTTTTATGTCTTTTTTGTCGAATCCAGGAATATCCATTTCTACATGATAAATATTATCTTTCTCGTAGATATCACATTTAAATTCATTGCTCTTTAAAGAATCAAAATCATCAAATGGATTATCTAAATAAAAACTTCTTGGAATTAAACTCATCTAATTCGCTTCCTTTCATATTTAGAGTATAACACTGTTGTTAGCACTTGTCAACTATAAGTGCTAATTTTTTATAAATTTTACTGCTATTAATAGTATTTCTAATTAAAAGAATATTATTCATTGGTTACACAAAACTTAAACTATTTATTTAGTCTTATCATATTCATCTAAAAAATGTTTTTCTATACTATCATTATGATAACTAATTATTGTATTCAAATTAACTTTTTCAGCACTACGAAAAATACTATATTCCACAAATTTATTATCTTTTCTTAGCTCTTCAATTAGTTTTTTTACTAATAAACGTTTACTTTTATTTTCATCATTATTTTTAAGAGTAAAAGAACAAGCACAATTAATAAATTTTAATTCATTATAATTACACCACGAAATAATATCTCGCTCTTTAACAAGATAAAGTGGTCTAATAAGCTCCATACCAGAAAAGTTTTCACTATGCACTTTGGGCATCATTGTTCCAAAAGACCCGCCATATAAAACACTTAAAAGAATCGTTTCTATAATATCATCAAAGTGATGCCCTAAAGCAATTTTATTACATCCTAATTCTCTTGCCTTATCATATAAGTGACCTCTTCGCATTCTAGCACACATATAACAAGGACTTTTCTCATTTAATTTATTAGCAACACTAAAGACATCAGTTTCAAAGATAGTAATAGGAATATTTAAAAGATGAGCATTTTCTTTTATTTTCTTTAAATTTTCTTCTTTATATCCAGGATTCATCACAATATACTCTAAATCAAAATTAATTAATCCATGTCTTTGTAATTCTTGCATGCATTTTGCTAACATAAAAGAGTCTTTACCACCACTTATACAAACAGCGATTTTATCACCACTTTTAATAAGCTCATAATCTTTAACTCCTTTGATAAATTTACTCCAAATTTCTTTACGATATTTCTTAATAATACTTTTTTCTATTTCCCGATATCTTTCCATACTACCAGCCCTCTTAAACTTATTATACAACAAAAGAAATATGATGTATAATATATAAAGAAGATAGTGTGAAAAGTTTTATGGAAAACAATTCACACTAGATGAAAAAGATATTAAGATGAAAATCTTGATATAAAATCTATCAAA
>CAOJBM010000056.1 GCA_948329525.1 uncultured Mycoplasmatota bacterium | reverse complement strand
ACATAACTGGTTTAACAGATAATACAACATATTATTATCAAATATGTACAGAGACAGGAAGAGGAACAAAGTGTGAAGAAGGAAATATTAAGACTTTATTAGATAGTCCAGAACCAGCTATAACAAACCTAAGTGCCACAAGTACCCATAATTCAATCACAATTACATATCAAGCGAATGGAGATGTAACACCAGCAGTATGTAAATATGGTGATTCTAGTGGAAAATATACAAATATAGTAAGTGGAGCAACAGGAACTAGATGTAGTATAACTGGATTAAATGAAAATAAGACGTATTATTATCAAGTATGTACAATAACAGGAAAAGGTACAAAATGTGAAGAAGGTAATATAAAGACAATATTGCCAATATCAAGTCAAGTAGAAGTAGGAGATTATATCAGTATGACACCAACATCAACTTCGTATACAATACCAGCAAGTGTAACAGGATACAGTAGTGGTCAGCTTATCAAGCCAAGCGAATTAAATCTATGGCGAGTAATTAAGATCAAAACAGACGGAACAATAGAGATGGTATCGCATTATATATCAAGTAATGTTGTCTGTTTTAAAGGAAAAGTAGGATATCAAAATTTAGTAGGAGGGTTAAATACAATCGCAGCTCAGTATACAGATGGTAAACATGTGAAAAGTACAAGACATATTGGTTTTGTTAATCAAACTCAGAATTGTAGTACATATGATTCCTTTACTTGTGAAGGAGATGAAGGGTATAAGAATGATACAGAGTTGGTAAATTCTGTATATGGAGATCCAATAAATTGTCCAAGTTGTTTGGGATTAAAGGGAGGCGTTGTCGGTTCGAAGAAATATAATGCATATTGGCTCGCTTCGCGCGAAATCGATGTATCAACCCAAACGACATTATATAGAGGTCGAATGATTGATATGTTTGGGATCGTCTCGTGGGTTAATTTGGTTTTTAAGGATACTTCTTCCGAAAGTGAATCTAGTCAAAATTTAAGGATTCGTCCTATCATTACATTAAACCCGACAACAGAAATATCAAATGGTTCAGGTACTAGTTCTTCCCCTTACACTTTAAAATAATTTCTTACCTACAGACAGTTTTAATCTAAACAGTAAATATAAGGAATTGCTAGTAAAAAATACGGCCATTTTTTGATGAAAGTCGTACTAAAATAGTATATAATATAGTACAAAATGAAAATTTAGAAGAAAAACGTGCGAATTTTTCATACGAAAAAGATTTGCATGTTTTTTTATCTTTAAGGAAAGTTCACTATGCAGCTAAAACAGACACAATTGTTTACTATTTGAGAAATAGGTATACAAAAAAGTATTCGCTTTAAATTGCAAATTGAAATTGAATTATAAAATTAAATTTCTTTATATTCGTAAACTTGTCCCTTCACTCCGATATAATAAATAGGTACCATTTTACCATTAAATTTTGGACAATCAAATCTAGGTGGAACAGAAGTGTCAACATCAATTTGATCTGCAGCATCTAACATTTCTACAATATCAGTAGGAATTAATTCTTTTGTTTTACATTTTGGACAAATGTATTCAATTTCCTTTTTGTTTTTTTGTTTCATCGTAAATCACTCCAATGGTTGGACAAATTCTATAAATTGCATAATGGTACCACAAGAACATAAAAGAGAATCTTTCGAAAATGAAATCATAATTAAATTTCTCCAAGAGTTTAAAGATTTGTAAAAAGCTACTTTTGTTGAATGAATAATTTTTCTAGCAAAATGATAAAAAGGATGTTTCTTGGAAGAATAGAATCCGTAAGAACGGATGGTTTTGAAATTTGATTCTGGAATGTGACGAATAAGTCGAGCCACAAAATCAAAGATATGAATTTTTTCAACAACGAAAGAATCATCTCCATGACGTTGGTACCAAAAAGTAATATAGTCATCATCAATATCTATTATACGATATTGTGCAAAGCAAGGTCTACCACAATATCGTAAAACATATTCTAAACCTTTCTTAGGATCAGGGAATTCATTTCTTTTAGCACGAACATAAAATCCATCTTTATAATCACGATAACTAGAGTTTTTGATATGTCGAAAAATTTGAGGAGAAAGTTCTTTTTCTAAGAGATTAAGAAGAATCGTTTGCCAACGTTTTCTTAACATGTCATAAGGGAAGAAGCTAATTTTCTTTTCTTTCGAACATTCCATTTATCATCACGACCAAAGGTATGTAAAACTAAAATGAAACCAGGGTTAAAATTATCACTTTTATAAGAGTCATCAAACCAAGAAAGAAGAGTTTGGCTTGCAGCATGAAAAGGAATAGATAAAAGAGAATGGTTTTTTATTCAAATTTTAACTTTGTTTATATATCGTATATCTTAAAAGTTATGGTAAGTGAACTTAATTGTGAGAATTGAAAGCTATTTTGTAGTAGTCTTTACTATGAGAATTCATCTTAACAAGAAGGAAAATATTATAGGTATCTAAGTTATCTATAAATTTAAGAAAGAGTAAAAAAGATTGTCAAATAAAGTGACTTTACGTGATAAATTTGGTACAATAACATTAAAGATACATTGATAGTTAGGTGTTTTGAACCTCAGTCCATTACTTAAATGAAATATTATCATAAATGGAAGGAGGTGGTCCTATGGAAGGAACATATGGAGTATTTGATTACTTTAGTAGTGATTTTAGTCTTAATAGACAAGATTACAAATTCTGGAAAGAAAGACTAAATAAAAGCACCTACTCATCATTGAATAGGTGCTTTTCCAAAAAAAACTAAAAGATGGACTTGAGAAACATCTAACAGACAAATATCAAATGTATCTCTTTTTTTTGTCCTAAAATATATTATGTTTTCTTTTTCATAATATATTCATATTTAGAAAGAAGAGTGATAAGTTCTTTCTAAATTAATTATAAACAATTTTATTTATAAATTCAAGCGTTTTTATTTACTATTTCTTTCTCTAATTTCCATAATAACAGGAAGTATTATAGGTCTTCTACCAGTTAGTTCATTAATAAAAGGGTGTAATTCTAAAATGATAGTATTTCTTAAATCAGTGTAACTATAAGTATTTTTTTCTAAGAAGTTATTGACAATTTCACTAATTTTTCTTTCTATTTGGGTAATTAAGTCTTGATTTTCATTAACCATTACAAATCCTCTTGTTGTTACATTTGGTTTAATAAGAAGTGTTCTAGTTAAAGGGTTAATATTTAAAATAGTAACTAAGATACCATCTTTACTCATTAATTTACGATCTTTAATAACAACATTACCAACATCTCCAATACGAGAACCATCAACATAAACATCTCCAGCTGTATAAGTAGGACCAGGGTGGACACCATTTGCATCTATCTCTAGACTATCACCATTTTTCATAACAAATGTGTTCTCTTCAGGAATACCACATAAAACTCCTAAGTTAGCATGACTTTTTAACATTCTGTATTCTCCATGCATTGGCATAAAATATTCTGGCTTGATAATTCGTAACATTAATTTCAATTCTTCCATTTTCGCATGACCTGATGTATGAACATCACTAAATTCTGTATTAGTATAAACTTTAACACCTTTTAAATAAAGTTTATTAATAATTCTATTGATACTTGCAGCATTACCTGGTATAGGACTTGAAGAGAATATTACTAAGTCATCAGGCATTAAAGAAATTTGTTTATGAACGCCATTAGCGATTCTAGAAAGTGCTGCAAGTGGTTCTCCTTGACTTCCAGTACATAAAATACAAATTTCGGTTTTCTTTAAACTCTTAGCTTGATTAGCGTCAATAAATGTTGAACGGTCTTTTATAAGTTCATTGTTTAGTGCTATCTCAATAGCAGTTTCCATACTACGACCAAATATAATTATTTTTCTTCCATTTTCACGACATGTTTCAACAATATGTTTAATACGATAAATATTGGATGCAAATGTCGCAATTATAACACGTCCATTATGAGTAGAAATCATATCGTTTAAAGTTTCATCAACTGAACTCTCACTTTTGGAAAAACCTTCAGATAAAGCATTTGTACTATCACTTAATAGTAGTTTAACACCTTCCTTGCCAATTCTAGCCATTTTATGAATATCAGCCATTGGACCAATAGGAGTTAAGTCAAATTTAAAGTCGCCAGTTGAAACAATCGTCCCATTTGGAGTGTGTAGTGCTACCGCATAACTATCAGGGATAGAGTGAGTAGTAGCAATAAACTCAATATCAAAATATTTTGATTTAATCCTACTATCACTATTAATTACTTCGATATTTTTATAATTAATATTTCGATCAATTAATTTTTTATTGATTAAATCAGTAGCAATTTTCGAAGCATAAATAACTGGTATTTCGACATTTTGAAGTAAAAAAGAAATACCTCCTATATGATCTTCATGTCCATGGGTAATAATTAATCCTTTAATTCTATTTTGATTTTGTTTTAAGTATGTTACATCTTGAATAACATAATCAATACCTAAAAGTTCGTTTTCAGGAAACATAACTCCTGCATCAATAATATACAATTCACTTTCATGTGAAAAAACATACATATTTTTTCCAACTTCACCTAAACCGCCAAGAGCGATAACGGAAGTCACACCTTGTTTATTTTTCATTTTTAATTCTTCCTTTCAAACACAAATAAAAAAATATAAAAGTTTATTTCATATTTAAAATTATACAATAAAATAGTTAAAATGTAAACTAGCATATTTTTTTATAATTATCTTTTACATACATGATATACTAAAGATATGGTGATAGTATGAAAAAGAATGGTTTTACATTAACAGAACTCTTAGCAGTTATAGCGGTCCTTGCTTTATTAATAGTAATAGCTGCTCCTAATGTTTTAAATATGTTAAATAAACAAGAAGAAAAATTATCAGAAGAAACAGTAAAAGAACTTAAAGATAGTGCTATAAGTTATTATTCTGATACTTTTTTTAAAAAATGTCGTAATGGTTTTGAACCAACAAGTGTTAATTCAACGGATGTAGCAGGATGTACTAAAAAAGTTACGGTTCAAGAATTGATTGATGGAGGAATATTTCGAGATGAGGCAGATACTTGTGATAAGACAAAAGAAATATTAGTTTATTATTATACTAATACAAGTAATGGTAATGATATAGTTGAGTTAAGAGCGTTTGTTCCAGATGATGTATGTTACGTTGATTAATCAAATTATATACACTTTTGGACATAAAAAATAATTTTATGATTTTACCAATTTTTAGATGATTGAAAAAATACCATTTCAATTATAATTTTTTTGGGAAAGAACAAAGTAGTTAAAATAAAATTAAATATAATTAAAGATTTTTTTTTATAAATTTGATACAATATAAATGGTGATACATTATGGGATTGTTTGATAAATTTAAAAAAATTATTTCGAAAAAAGAAGAAATTAAAGATGAAGAAGTAAAAACTTATGATAAAGGGTTAGAAAAAACAAGAAAAGAGTTTGTCTCCAAGCTTAGTCTTTTAGGTATTAAATATACAAAGATTGATGAAGAGTATTTTGAAGAATTAGAAGAATTATTAATTAATGCTGATATTGGTGTTAATACAGTATTTTCGTTTATGGAAAGATTAAGAAAAAGAGTTAAAGAAGAGAAAATTACGGATACAGCTTATTTAAATGAAGTAATTGTTGATGAGCTTCTAATTATATATGTTAATAAAGAGTCTTTATCAGATAAAATAAATATGCAGAACGTTGGTCCAACTGTGCTTTTATTTGTTGGTGTTAATGGTGTTGGCAAAACTACTACTATTGGAAAACTTGCATATCGATATCAAAACGAAGGTAAAAAAGTTATGCTTATAGCAGGGGATACATTTCGTGCTGGAGCTGTTGAACAGTTAAAAGAATGGGCTGATAAAACAGGAAGTATTTTCTATGGCAAAGAAAATATTGATCCAGCTGGTGTTGTTTATGATGGACTTGTTAAAGCTAAAGAAGAAAGTGTTGATATCGTTTTGATTGATACAGCAGGAAGACTACAAAACAAAGTTAATTTAATGAAGGAACTAGAAAAAATTAATAAAGTTATTGGAACCCATATTCCGAATGCTCCTCATGAAACGCTTTTAGTAATTGATGCTACAACAGGACAAAATGGAATTAGTCAGGCTTCTTCTTTTAAAGAAATTACCAATATCACAGGAATTGTTTTAACAAAATTAGATGGGACTGCTAAAGGAGGAATCGTTTTAGCTATTAAAGAAGAAGTTAATATCCCTGTTAAGTTTATAGGTTTAGGAGAAAAAATGGAAGATTTAAAAACATTTGACATTGAAAATTATATTTATGGCTTATTTAAGGATGTGCTGTAGATGGAAGAACATATTTATTATAATAGTTTATTTGATTGCTATGGCGAACTTTTAACGGATAATGAGAAAGAGTGCTTTAAAAGTTATTATAGTGAAGATTTGTCTTTAAAAGAAATTGCTGAAAATAATTCTGTAAGTCGTTCAGCAGTTCATAAAACAGTAAAAAAGGTATGCGAAAAGTTAGAAAATTATGAAAGTATTTTGCATCTATACGAAATAAAAAGAGATTTACAGGATTGCTTAGTAATAAGTAATTTAGAAGAAAAAAATAAAAGAATCACAGAAATTATTGATAAGTAGGTGAATTATGAAAGGTAAGATTATTGTTGTTGAAGGAACTGATTGTTCAGGAAAAGAAACTCAGACGTCACTTTTAGTTCAAAGACTAGTAAAAGAAGGAAGAAAAATTGAAAGATTAAGTTTTCCTTCTTATGATACACCAACAGGTAAAATTGTTGGAGGAGCTTATTTAGGCAAGAAATATATTGGTGAAGGTTATTTTCCTGAAGGAGCAGCTAATGTTGATCCTAAAGTAGCTAGTTTATACTATGCCGCTGATAGAAGATATAGTCGTGATAAAATTCTTGATTTGATTAATCAAGGAATAGATGTAATTATTGATAGATATGTTGAAAGTAATATGGGACATCAAGGTGGAAAAATATTTGATAAAGAAGAAAGATTAAAACTTTATGAAGACTTGGCTAATTTAGAATATGGTTTTTTAGAGTTACCTAAGCCTGATTTAACAATTTTCCTTTATATGCCTTATAAAAAAGTTGTTGAACTAAAAAATGGACGCACAGAACCTGGAGATCAACACGAATCTAGTAGCTTACACATTAGAAATGCTGAAGTAGCATATTTAGAGCTAGCAGAACTTCATAATTATAAGAAAGTAACTTGTGTCTTAAAAGACAACAAGTTAAGAGATATTATGGATATTCATGAGGAAGTATATAATATAGTTAAAGATTTATAGAAAAATGGTGGTTTTGGATGAGTAAAAAATTACAAGTTTATACAAAAGAAGATATAAAAGAAAAAGGGGAAGAAATAAAAAGGCATAATGCATTTATAAGAAGAGATGGAACTTTTTATTTAGCTAAAGGCTATACTGGGTGTAATCCATCGCATCAATTAGATAGTTCAGCTTTGCAAGTAGGTAGACAAGATATAGGATATGATTTTATTGAAAAATATAAAGAGAACTATCAAAGTATTGAACCATCTTTAATTACTTATACGGAAGAAGAAAAATTGGCTCTTTTTCAGCAATATGCTCATTTTGAAGCGTTAAGAGATAAATGGCAATTAAAACAAGAAAGACTAAAAGATGAAATGGAAATGTATATTAATATTTGGAAATATTCTTTAAAAAGAGATATGAAATTTAGACAAAAAATAGTTATGCAAAGAAATGAATTACAACGGATAAGAAGTATTTTAATTCACTATTATGGATATGCTTTATATGCTATGAAGGAAGATGTCGATAGCAAGTTAGGAAGAAAACAAGTATTTTATGATGAATCAATTATTCCTAATCCTGAATACTATGGACAAAGTGCTACAAAAGAGCAATTAGAGACTTTAGAAGAAATATATTATTTAGATTGTTCTAAAAATTATGCAGATAAGAGATTGTTTTATATTAAAAATCATTTAAATAGCAGTTCTTGGCATTGCTAAATTAGTTTGATATAATTGAGTAGGTGATAAAAAATGTTTGAATATATGGGTGATAGATTATCTAATGCAATAAAAAATATTAGAGGAATGGGTAAAATTACAGAAGAAAATATCGGCGATGCTGTTCGTGAAATTAGAATGGCTTTACTTGAAGCTGATGTCAACTATCAAGTAGTAAAAGAGTTTGTTAGTAATGTTAAAGAAAAAGCTTTAGGGGAAGAAGTAGCAAAAAGTTTAAAACCAGATGAACTTTTTATCAAAATTGTCAAAGATGAGTTAGTAAGTTTATTAGGTGGCGAAGCTGCTTCATTAGTAGTAGATAAAAAACCAACTATATTGATGCTAGTTGGGTTACAAGGTAGTGGTAAGACTACAACAGCAGGAAAACTTGCTTGCTTTTTAAGAAAGAAACATAGTAAAAATCCATTACTTGTTGCTTGTGATATTTATCGACCTGCAGCAATAGAACAATTACAAAGTATTGGGAAACAATTAAATATTGATGTATATAGTGAAGGAAAAAAAGAAGTTAATACAATTGTTAGGAATGCTCTTTCTTATGCTAAAGAACATAAAAATGATTATATTATTATTGATACAGCGGGACGTTTACATATTGATGAAGATTTAATGGGAGAGTTAGATGGTGTAGTAAACTTAGCTAATCCTCACGAAATAATTTTAGTTATTGATGCAATGATGGGACAAGATGCTATTAATGTTATTAAAGGATTTAATGATAAGCTTTCTTTAACAGGTTGTATCTTAACTAAATTAGATGGCGATACTAAAGGTGGAGTTGCTCTTTCTGTAAGACATTTAACTAATGTTCCAATTAAGTTTGTCGGAGACTCTGAGAAAATGGACGGTTTGAGTGAGTTCTATCCTAAACGTATGGCAGAACGTATTTTAGATATGGGAGACGTTTTATCAATAGCAGAGAAAGTAGAAAATGTGATTTCTGAGAGTGAAGCTAAAGAACAAGCTAAGAAAATGAAAAAAGGTACTTATGATTTAGAAGATTTCTTAACGAATATGAAACAAATAAAAAAATTAGGGCCTTTAGAAAATATTTTAAAGATGTTGCCACAAGCAAGAAAAATGGGACTTAATAATGTGTCAATTAATCCTAAAGATATGGCTCATGTGGAAGCAATAATTTTATCAATGACACCTTATGAACGAAGACATCCAGAAGTTTTAAAAGCTAGTCGAAAACAGCGAATTGCTAAGGGTAGTGGAAGAAGTGTTGAAGAGGTTAATAGGCTTCTTAAACAATTTGAAAGTATGAAGCAAATGATGAAGATGGTTTCTAATGGCAACTTTAAAATGCCAATGTAAAAATATAGATAGGGAGTTTTTGAAAATGGAAAAAGTAATTACAGGGGAAAAATTAGAAAGTACATGGTATAGATGCCTATTTGAATGCGTACAAAAAGAAGGAAAGAGTCAGTCTTTAATTTAGTACAAGATGTAAAGGATACCTTTTAGAGAAGTTTTAATCCGAGAAACGATAATGGGTAAAGAAAATGCTTTAGTTCAGTTAGCAAAAAGAAATAAAAATATAATCAAATATTTAAAAGAATATGAAAAAGAATTAACTATATTAAGTTTTTCGGATGAAAATGTGTACAATACACTTGCAAATTTATTAACTGATATTTCTTTAGTAAATTTATATTTAGATAACGCTCATAGATTAGAAGAACTAAAAGTTAGCAAAATAAAATTTGTGAAAGAGTTAAAGAGTTTTGATGCTCGTGGTGACCGTTATATTTGTGGTTTTATTCCAAACCGTAGTAAAGAAGGAATACAAGATAGAATAAAATACATTCTAAAATATTATACAGATGGTAAAGTTTTTCCAAGATTAACAGAAGAACAAGCTCATAATTATTCTAGAATGTGTTCAACTTATAATGAAGTCTGTTTTTCTATTGTAAGTGAAGCTACTTTTGTATTAAGAACTGAAAACGAAGAAAATGGTTATCAAAATAGAAGTATAGAAATTATGGATTTTGGTTTTAATGGAAGTAAACTACCAACTATTGAAGAAGTACAAAGTTATGAGATACCAAAAGCATTAATTAAAAGTAATAGAGATGAATCGTAGAAATACGATTTTTTACTTGTGAAAAGAAAACCCTGAAGGAGTCTTATGGCTCCATTTTTGTTTGTTTTAGTTAAAATAATTTAATATAAAATTTATAAAGTTTATAAAAGTTTAACTTAATTTTGATTATTTAGATATTTTTGGTAGTTGAAAAATACTAAATTAAACTAAAATACCACAATCGAGTGATTTTTGTAATATTTTAGTTAAACTATATAATGGTAATTCATTTTTATTTAAGTGAAAAAATATTATAAAAAATTATTGCTAAAAATATATATAAATATTTGTTATTTTGTTATAATTAGATTGTGAGGAGGAATTATAATGTTAGATAAGTCTTTTCAAGAAATAACTAATAATATCAAAAATGAAATATCAAGAACACAACTTGAAATCATGATGAATGCAAATGCCAAATTAGTAAACTTATATTTTAATATTGGAAAAACTTTAGAGGAAAATAGTAGTTGGGGCAATAAATTTATAGATAATGTAGCAATAGAATTAAAAATGTCTTTTCCAAATTTAAAGGGTTTTTCTGTTAGAAATTTAAAATATATGAAATCATTCTATATTGAATATAAAAATGATAATGAATTTATGCAACTGGTTGCACAAATACCATGGAAGCATAATTTAACACTAATACAAAAAGTTAAAGATAAAGAAATTCGTAAATGGTATATGCTTCGTTGTTTAGAAGAAGGATGGTCTGATAGTATACTAATTTATCAAATTGATACTGATTTATATAGAAGACAAGAAAAGGCAATTAAACATAATAATTTCGATATAACTTTAAAACAAAATAGTGATCTTGCAAATAATATGATGAAAGAGCCCTATGTGTTTGATTTAATAGAATTGACTGAAGATTATAAAGAAAGAGAACTTGAAAATAAAATGTTAGAAAGGCTTAAAAATGTTTTACTTGAATTAGGAAATGGTTTTTCTTTTGTTGGAAATCAATATAAAATTACTATTGATAGTCAAGATTTTTATATAGATTTACTGTTTTATCATATTAAATTAAAATGTTATGTTGCGGTAGAACTAAAAGTAGTTGAATTTAAACCTGAATTTGCAAGTAAAATGGGATTTTATCTAACTGCACTTGACGAGGAAGTAAAAGAGGAAAATGATAATCCATCTATAGGAATTATATTATGTCAACATAAAAGTAATAAGATTGTAGATTATACATTAAAATATATAAACAAACCAGTTGGTGTTAGTGAGTATAAATTGTTTGAACAGTTAAACAAAGAAATTCAAGAAAAATTAGCGATAAAAGAAGATATTAATATCAATTTAGATATAATCGATTGACGAATATAAAAAGGAAGTAGAATTATGTTCTAACTACCTTTTGAACTACAAAAATTTTAAAATTTATCTAATGTTTGTTAAATTTAAGTATTTTTAAATCTATTAAAATAAAGGCAAAAGTACTTAAATAAACTTTGAAGTGCGTGAACTATTAAGTTTGTTGGTGACTCTGAGAAAATGGACGGGTTAAGTGAGTTCTATCCTAAACGTATGGTAGAACGTATTTTAGATATGGAGACGTTTTATCAATAGCAGAGAAAGTAGAAAATGTGATTTCTGAGAGTGAAG
>CAOJBM010000055.1 GCA_948329525.1 uncultured Mycoplasmatota bacterium | reverse complement strand
GAAAGAGGTAAAAATCCAAAGTCGGAATATTCACGATATTACTTACTTATATCCCGAATTACAAAGTATAAAAAAAATGGTTAAAGAAAATGTAATTTTTGATGGAGAGATAATCGTAACTGATGCTGGAGTTCCTTCTTTTTCTCTTCTTCAACAAAGAAGTCATTTAAAAAAGAAAAAATCTATTGATTTAGCAAGTAACAATAATCCTGTTACTTTTATCGCTTTTGATATATTATATCAAAATAAAGATTTAACAGAACTTCCTTTAGTAGAAAGAAAAAAATATTTAAATAAATATCACGACACTGAATATTTTGTTAAGTCAAAAGTCATTGAAAATAAAGGCATTAACCTCTTTAAAGAGATAAAGAAACTCAACTTAGAAGGAATTGTGGCGAAAAAAAAGAAAGGACTTTATTACATCAATTCTAGAACTGATGAGTTTATTAAAATAAAAAATATCCAAAGAGATGAGTTTTATATTGGAGGATATATTGAAAAAGAAAATACATTATCTATTCTTTTAGGAGAATATAAAGATAATAAACTTTATTATGTCGGAAAAGTAAGTGTTGGTAAAAGACAAGACATTGCTTTAAAATTAATAAAAATGAAAAAAGAGAAGAATAGTTTTTGCAACTTAGAAGAAGAAGCTAATTATGTTAAACCTTCTCTTACTTGTTTTGTCGAATATTTAGAAAGAACTAAAAGTGGTCATTTAAGACATCCTGTCTTTAAAAATTATAGTTTGAGGTGAAAAAATGGGTAATTTAAAAGAATATAATCAAAAAAGAGATTTTAAAAAAACAAAAGAACCTTATGGAAGTAAAAATAGTGGAAAGAGTAAAAAACTGAAATATATTATTCAACATCATATGGCAAGAAGAGAGCACTACGATTTAAGACTAGAATACAATGGTGTTTTCATAAGTTTTGCTGTTCCTAAAGGTCCATCGTTTAATACAAAAGATAAAAGACTTGCTGTCAAGGTCGAAGACCATCCTTTAAGTTATGGAAATTTTGAAGGAACAATACCTAAAGGTGAATATGGCGGCGGAACAGTAATGCTATGGGATAAAGGAACTTGGGAACCACATTTTAAACCCGATTTTAAAAAAGGTCCAATTAAGTTTACTATTAACGGTAAAAGAATTAAAGGCGATTATACATTAGTTAAGTTTAAAGATGATAATTGGTTGCTGATTAAAGAAAAAGATGAGTTTGTAAGTAACGTCAAAATTACAAAGTTTAAAACAAGTATTAAAACAGACAGAACGATGAATGAGATAAGCAATAATGAAGTAAAAGAAGATTTAGATGATATCGAAATAACCCATCCCGATAAAATAATTATTCCTAAAGGTCATATTACAAAAAAAGACATTATCACATATTATAAATTAGTTGCAAAAAGAATGTTCCCTTTTTTAGAAAATCGTTTAATTAGTACAATTAGATGTCCAGATGGAGTTAATGGCGAAATATTTTATATGAAACATTTAAATACTGATAGTAAAAATATTGGAAAGAAGTTAGTCAAAGATAAGGATAGTCAAAATAAAGATTATTACTATATAAAAAATGCTCTTGGATTAATTGAAGAAGTCCAAATGAATAGTTATGAATTTCATATTTGGGGTTGTAAACAGAATAGTACTAATAAACCTGATATTTTAGTTTTTGACTTTGACCCCGATGAAAAATTAAGTTTAAAGAAGTTAAGAGATGGTGTTAAAGACTTAAAAAAAGTTTTAGATAAGTTAAAGTTAAAATCTTACTTAAAAACTAGTGGTGGTAAAGGTTATCACGTTTTTGTGCCGCTTAAAACAACTTCCTGGAATAAAACTGAAAAGATTGCGAGTAATATATCCGAAGTGATGGTTAATAACAATCCTTCCAAATACACCATTAATATGCGCAAAGAAAAAAGAGAAGGAAAAATATTTATTGATTATTTTCGCAATAAAAAAGGAGCAACTAGTGTCTCTCCTTATTCAATAAGGTTAAAAGACAATGCTCCCATATCTTGCCCTATTTCTTGGAAGGAATTAGATTTAATCAAACCACAAAGTATTACGATTAAAAATATTAAAGATAGACTTAAGAAAAAAGATGCTTGGGCAAATTTTTTTAATAATTAATTTATTTTATTAAATTCTTAGCTACTTTCTTACGACTTTCTTCGGTAATTGTAGGTAAAATACCATTGCCCTGTTCATTAAGTTGCATCCCAAAAGTTCTAGTTATATTACTTTTTTCAATAAAGCTATCAACACTTGTTAGATTTTTTTCGTCATAGTTTTCTAAGACATCATAAAGACTTAAAAGTTCTTCATCAGTAACAGTACTTAAAAAATCCTTAAAGCGCTTTTCAGCATTATCTTCTAATTGAAAATGATTAAAATTCATAGCTTTTAAAAGGAATACTTTTAAGCCTTCTAAAGATAAAGAAATCTTTTTTTCTTGACTAATTAAAATTTGAATTTCTGTAAGTCTCATCATTTCTTCTTCGCTTAACAGTTTCTCCTCTTTATTAACAATCATTTCTGTTAAAATATTAGCAAGGGAAACTTTTTTTCTTTTTTCGCCATTAATTATAGCAATATTTTTATTTTCCATAACGACCACCTTTAAAACATTATACCATATTTTATGGCATTAAACTATAATCTATCTTTAAATTCGGGATAAACACTTAATAGTAGCAATAGTTTATCAATCGCCCCTTTTAAGCCCTTCTCTTCTTTCAACAACGATAAGTTTTCCATTAATAGTCTTAATAATAGTATCTAAATCTTTGTTACCGCGATTTGCAAACAATAAAGCAACACATTTATTTCTAGTGGCATAGACACATTTTTTCTGGTGAGTTCCTATTTGAGGAGTTAAAATTTCTATATTATCTTCCATGCTCCCATGATATACTATCCCTTTCAACGTTGTTTTTACTTCTCCTTTTACATCTAATAAAATTAACATCTTTTTTATTTCGAAAATATTATAGCAAATAATAAGTCTTGCTATTAAATGTCTTGCAAATATCCTATTTTTAAAATTTTTATTTTGGAAGTTTTTAGTAAAATCAAACAAATGATTGTATTTTTTGTGTTATTGGTTTATACTATTAATGGTGGTACTTATGGAACTAAAAGAAAAATTAAAAATTTTAGCTGATAGTGCAAAATATGATGCATCTTGTTCTTCTAGTGGCAGTAATAGAACAAGTAAAAATGGTTTAGGTAATACAGCGATTGCAGGGATATGTCACTCTTTTGCTTCTGATGGAAGATGCATTTCTTTATTAAAGATTTTAATGACTAATTGTTGTATTTTTGATTGTAAGTATTGTTTAAATAGAAAAAGTAATAATATCAAAAGAGCAATTTTTACTCCCGAGGAAATTTGTGAGATTACAATAAATTTTTATCGAAGAAATTATATTGAAGGTTTATTTTTAAGTTCTGGTATTATTAAAAGTCCTGATTACACAATGGAATTAATGATAAAAACCATAACTTTACTTCGAAACAAATATCATTTTGGCGGATATATCCATGCGAAAGCAATTCCTGGAGCAAGTGAAATTTTATTAAGAAAATTAGGATCTTTAGTTGATAGATTAAGTGCTAATATTGAGTTACCAACAGAAAATGGGCTAAAACTTCTAGCTCCTAATAAGGATTCAAACAAAGTTGATAAAATTATGTCTTATGTTAAAGAAAAGCAAAATAGAAAGTTTGTCCCAGCTGGTCAAAGTACGCAAATGATAATTGGAGCAACAAAAGAAAGTGATTTAGATATTATGAGTAAAAGCTCTTCAATGTATGATAATTACAAATTAAAAAGAGTTTTTTACTCAGCTTATATTCCTATTAATAAAGATAATTTATTACCTACTTTAGAGAAACCACCTCTAGTCCGAGAAAATCGTCTTTATCAAGCGGACTGGCTCCTTCGTTATTACAACTTTAAAGTAAATGATTTATTAAATGAAAATAATCCTAATTTCAATATTCTAGTCGACCCAAAAACTGATTGGGCATTAAGAAATATAGAGCTATTTCCTAAAGAAATCAATAAGTGTTCTTATTATGACTTACTTAAAATTCCTGGTATCGGAGTAAAATCAGCGCAAAGAATTTTAAAAGCTAGAAGAAATTTTACTATCACCTTTGATGAGTTAAAAAAATTAGGGGTTGTCTTAAAAAGAGCTAAGTACTTTATAACTTGCAATGGCAAATACTTTATGAGTTCGAGTTACTTTAAGAAAGAATTTATTGAAGCAAATATCGTTTTAGAAGATAAAAGCATAGAAAACACTAAAATAGAACAATTAGGACTTTTCAATGAATAATGTTTATCTATATAATGATAGTTTTAACGAACTAATTAGTTTAATATTTTATCTTTTAAAAAACAATATTAAGCCAACAAACATCAAAGATGTAAGTTATAATCCCAATTTATTTGAAGAATGTATTTTCTTAGGAATAAAGAGTAAGGAACAAGATATTAATAATATTGCCCTACAATTTGGATATTATGCTTTTAGATGTATTTATTATGTTTATTTGTCCAACAATGAATCTAAAGAGTTAATTATCTACTACTTCATTTTAAATGCGATTAAGTATCGCAAGAAAATAACTTATATGCGCAATTTAAAATGTGTTCATGAAACACTAAGAATAGCCGAATATGTGAGTCATGAAACTCATAAAATGAAAGGTTTTACAAGATTTAAGGAAATCAATAATAACATTTTATATGCCGAAATTGAACCTGTAAATAATATTTTAGAATTAGTATCGAAGCATTTTGAAAAAAGACTGAAAAATGAATATTGGATTATTAAAGATGTCCAAAGAAGGTTATTTAGTGTTTATGACAAGAAGAATTTTTATATTATTCCAGAAGAAAATTTAAAACTAGAAGATTTTAGAATTAGTAAAGAAGAGAAAGAAATAAAAGAAATGTGGCAACTATTTTATAAAACGATTGGCATTAAAGAACGAAAAAATGATAGATGTCGAATGAATTTTATGCCCAAAAGATATTGGAAATATTTAATAGAAATGGAAGATGAATTATGAGAAAAGTAATAAGTGGAAAAGAGTTAGAAGAAAAAATGAGTGAAGCAATTAACCTTCTTTGTGATACAGTCAAAAAGACATTGGGACCAAAAGGAAATAATATCATTATTGACCATTCAAGTTTTACACCTTTTATAACTAATGATGGTGTTACAATTGCTCAAAATATCGAAAGCGATGATGAAACAATTAATACAATTTTAGAAATTGCTAAAGAAGCATCTATCAAAACAAATGAAGTTGTAGGAGATGGAACGACAACTACTTTAGTATTACTGCAAAGTATTTATAATTCTAGTATGGAGTATATTAAAAAGGGAGAAAATCCGATTATTTTAAAAAAAGAATTAGAGATTATTTTACAAGAAATTTTAAGAGAATTAAATAATTATAAAATAAAACCTTCAAAAGATACTTTAAAGAAAATTGCATGTATTTCAGCTAATGATAATGAAATCGGCTCTTTAGTAAGTGATATTTATAAGTATGTTGAAAATAAAAATAGTATTGTCATTAAAGAAGTAGAAGAAAATACTTTAAGATATAAACTTTTAAAAGGATATTATTTAGATACTTTGGTAGCTTCGCCATATTTTTTTAAAAACAATAATGATATAACTTTTAAAGATAGCTTTGTATTACTCTATAGTACTGATTTAATCGATATAAACGAAATTGGCAATATTCTTAATTTTATTATAGAAAAGAATAGTAATCTTGTCATATTTGCTAATGATTATGGGGTTGAATTTATAAATAATGCCTTATCTTTAAATCTCAATGAAGGATTAAATATAGTTCTTTTAAAAGTGAGCGAATATGGGCTTAAAAAAAACGACATTGTTAATGATTTAGAGATTATTACGAATAGTAAAATTATACGAGATTTAAATAATATATCTCTTAATGATTTAGGTTTTGCTAAAAAAATTTATATTGAAAAAGATACAACAAGAATCGATTTTGATTATAATAAAAGAATAAAAACTCATATTGATAATATAAAAAAAGAAGAGAAAAGAATAAATGATAGTTACGAAAAAGAGTTTTATTTAAAAAGAATTGCCATGTTTAAAAAAGGAATTATTGAACTAGTTATTGGTTCACCTACCAAAATAGAATTACGAGAAAAAAGAATGCGTTTAGATGATGCCATATGTGCTATTTTTAGTGCTAAAGAGGGTGTTTTACCAGGTAGTGGTATAACTTTTCTAAAAATTGTAAGTACTATGGATAATGATAGTATAGCCTCTAAAATATTTAAAGCTGCATTACAAAAACCTTTTTTTCAAATAATGGAAAATGCGGGAGAAGATGTTAGTCTTATTAAGAAAAATATTGCCGAAAAAAACTATGAATTAGTTTATAATATTCATAGTCAAAAATATGAAGATATTAACAATACAAATGTAATTGATTCTTTTTCTGTTACTTCCTACTCTCTAATTAATGCTTGTTCAATTGCTAGTATGCTTATTACAACAACTAGTTTAATTATCAATGAAAGAGAAAATAATTTAGATAAAGTTAGTGAATATGGAAATATTTAACTAATTTTTTATTTTTTAAATTATATCATAAAATACATAATTAAATTTGTTTATTAACTTTCATTTTTAATTTTATTTTAATTTCATAAGAAAAAGTTAATTGTTCTATGGTCGTTTTCATAGAATATCTATCAACTCATTTAACAATGAAAAAAGCCCATAATATCAAATACTATGAACTTTTTTTATAAATTAAAAACTCGCTTTACTATTTGTAGTGTGCGAGTTTAAACCTCAATGGGGCGAAATGTGGGGATCGAACCCACGCATACCGGAGCCACAATCCGGCGTGTTAACCACTTCACCAATTCCGCCATGTCTTAAATAGAATACCAAAAAAATAACTAAAATGCAAGTCTATTGAAGAAAAGACAAAGATATATTATAATTATACTAAGGTGAAGTATATGGAAACTATAGTTACACAATTTAAAACTTTCTTTAATAACATTAGAGTTAGCTTAGTAAGAAGTGCTACAGATTTTTATCAAAGTATTTGTAACTTAGTTGGAGAACAATTAGCTAAAATAATTTTAATTGTTGGTATTTTTCTTATTATATATATAATTATGAACGCTTTTTTAAATAGAAAATAGGTGGTATTATGGATAGAAATATTAGTGTTTTAGATGAAATAATTAATGAGGCAAAAAATGGTGAAGTTTTAACTGGAAACTATTTACCATTATTATTTAATACTTATGAAAAGAAAGATTCCAGGTTAATGCCTGTAGCTCTTATTGAAAGATTTTATCCTAATATATTTGAACCAAATTTAGTTATTATAAATAGAAACAAACTTAATGAAATTATCTTTAAATATTTAGAAAGTGCTCTTATTTTCTATGGAAATGAAATAAACCAGAAAAAAGTCCAAAATCCTCAAAAATTTATTTTATATAATCGCCTTTCTAATATGTTACTTTCTGACTTTGACGATTTAGCATTATTTTTTGAAAGAGAGATTATTTTTCTTAATAATGGAAGATTAAAAGACTTTGAGCAAAGAAAAGATTTAGGATATATAGATTCGTTATGTGGAAATTTAATTGTTGTTATTTCTAAAGAGATTATTACTTCCACTACTCCTTATTCAATTCAAATAAGTATTGAAAGAAATATAAATGGAAAAAGTTATTACTATGATTTTCCTTGTGTAAAAGCTAGTATTTATGATGGAAAAGGCTTTGTTTACGAAGTAGGAGAAATAGAAGAAAGAACTATAAAAAAAGAGCTTATTAACGACTTAGAATATCTTGCAGAATTAGAAAGTTATCAAATTAGTATCAAGAGCTTGTTAAAAAAAGGCATAAAAACTAATGAAATAAATTATAATGAAATAATATCTTTCCTAGTAGCAACTAGTATTATGCATGAAAGAGGAATTAATGAGTTTATTGTTCCAACTGTTTTTATAAACAAATATAATGGACTTGAAATATCTTGTTACAAAAGTATCGCTAAAAACACAAAAATATATGATGAAGCTATCGCAAAAAAGGAGCAATTTAAAATTGATGAAGCAATTTCTAAGATAGCTACTTTAAAGAAGATGCTTAATGAACATGAAAAAATTATTGATGAAAAAAATACTAAATTAGTTAAAAATTTTAAATACTTAGAAGAAATAGTTAGTGATTATAAAATAACTGACTTACCAATGAAAAAAGATACATTACTTCATTTTAGCATTAAGAAAAATGGCAATAAAGTTAGTAATCGACTTTTAGAAGACATAATAGACACTCTTCACAATTATTTTGAAACTGAACGGAAAAATAAAGTTATCGAAAAATTATAGTATAAAAAATTTTTTTTCTTCTCATAATACTAACAGGTGATTTTTATGCTAGGTTATGAGAATGAAGAACAAACAAGAGAAGTAAAAGAAAGTAGATATATTTTTCCTGTATTATTAATTGCAGCTTTTATTATGATTGGTGGTATAAGTTATGCAGTATGGACTATTCTTCACACAGCTACTAATACAAATGTAATTCAAACGGGTTGCTTTAATACGTCATTCACAGAAAATGGTAATGCTATTAATTTAGCTGATGCCTTACCTACTACTGATGCCGAAGGAGAAACAATGTTACCTTATACTTTTACAATAGAAAATACTTGTTCTCTCACAGCTAATTATAATGTTAATCTTGAAAGTTTACAAGATACTGATTTAACATTAAGTAATATCAAAGTATCTATTGATAATGAGACACCTTCCTTACTTTCAGATATGACTTCAGTTGATACGACTATTAAAGATGCAATAGAAGCTAAAAACTTAAAAACTGGAACACTAGCTGCTGGAGAATCTAAGTCATATGCCCTTAGAATGTGGTTAGATGAAAATGCGCCACTTGAAACTGCTTCCAATAAAACTTATAAAGGAAAAATTGTAATTGATACTAGTGCAACAAAATAAAATTCAAGAAAAACTTGAATTTTTATTTGGTAAATTTGATAAAAAGAATTAAATAAATAGCTCCAGCAATAAAACCAGATATTACATCGCTTACATAGTGAACACCTAAATAAATTCGACTAAATCCTATTAAAAATATTAATCCACAAAGAGCTGTTATTAATAACCATTTTAAATATTTATTTTGAACCCTTTTATAAATTAAATACACAAGTAAGCCATAAAAAGCCATACTAGTCATAGCATGTCCTGATGGAAAACTATAACCAGATTCATTAACAAGTCTTATAACACTAGGTCTAGGTCTTTTAATAATTTCTTTAATGATTAAGTTAATAATTGTAACTAAGCAAATATTTATTGGAATAAGAAACTTTGTTTTTTTCCTTTTAGCTAAAACTACTAACAAAAATGAAAAAATTGCAAAATATAAGACACTACCAAACTGAGTAATAAATTTCAAAATTTTAGTAATAGAATTATTTTGAAAAGTATTCATTATAAAATTGTAAATAACATTATCATAAATCAAAATATTATTAGTAATTACTTCACAAACAAAGAAAACAAATATAATTAATAAAGATATTAATACTACGTTTATTGCATTTATCATGTTATCCCTCTTTAATATATTATACCAATGTTTATTTAATTTTAGTATTATTATTTTAATATTCTAAAATATCCTTTTTGTAATATAATTAATTTGTATAATTATCGTATAAATATAGAAAATTAAAAACATATTACTTGATAATTTCCCTATTTTAAGCAATAATTATAATAAGAATAATAGGAGTGATATAATGAATATTAAAAATATTTCTTTTGCAACTTACACTTTAGATGACAATTTTCGAATCATCGAAATTGATAACGTTTTCGAAAAGATTACGGGATATAATAAAGGAGAAATCAAAAAAAGTAATATTTATTTAATGGATTTATTTCCTAATAATAATAAAGATTTTTATTTTGATGAATTTAATAAAATAACTAATGGAGAAAAACTATTAGAACATCGTTTAAAAACTAAAAATGAACATATAATATTCGTTTATTCTCTTATTACCGTTTCTTCTAATAGCTATAAAACTATTAAAATGTTTACTCCTAATAATTCTCTTTTTCTCTCATATAAAGAAAAAGAATTAGAAGAAAAGTATAAAGATAAAATCAAATTTTTAGAAAATACAGCTATATATGATGATTTAACTGGATTACTTAGAAGAGAACCATTTATTAAAACTATAAATAGTTATATAGAGAAAAAAGTACCAATTTCTTTCTTTATAATCGATATTGATAAATTTAAAAACGTTAATGATAATTATGGTCATACAATAGGTGATGAAATACTAAGTAAAGTAGCAGATACTTTTAAAGAAGTCATCAAAGAAAGTGGTTTAATATGTCGTTTAGGAGGAGATGAATTTGCTATTTTAATACCCGAAGTTAAAAATATGGAAGAAACTAAAATAATTGCTAAAAGTATTTTAAATAAAGTAGCAAAAATATATATTGAAGATTTAAAAGACTTTAAAACATCTGTATCAATTGGTGGTACTTTAATTAGTAATTATAATAAAGTAATTAATTTTAATTATTTATATAGTACTGCAGATAAAGAATTGTATAAAGCTAAAGAAGCTGGAAAGAATCGTTACTCTATTTCAATGTAACAAATTGGTGAAGATATGATAAAAAGAAGTGCAGGAATTTTAGTTTATAAAATTGAAGATAATGTAATTAAAGTTTTACTCGGCCATATGGGTGGCCCTTATTGGCAAGATGTAGAAAATGGTAGTTGGTCTATTCCAAAAGGTGAATTTAAAAATGAAACAAGTATCAATGCTGCTAAAAGAGAGTTTACGGAAGAAACAGGTTTAATGGCTCCAGAAAATTTAAATTATTTAAGTAGTAAAAAAGTTTCCAATAATAAGATAATAATTATATTTTATTCACAAAGTGACTATGATACTAATAAAACAACAAGTAATACTTTTACATTGGAGTGGCCAAAAGGTAGTGGAATAATAAAAGAATTTAAAGAGATTGACAAAGTAGAATGGATGGATATAAATATTGCTAAAGAAAAAATATTAAAGAATCAAGTTTATTTTTTTAATAAATTAGAAGAGAAACTAAGTGGTTTGACATCTTAGTTTTATTTTTTTATAATACATTTTACTATTTAATGGAGGTGTTTTATGGTTTTATATGAAAAGAATAATGTAATTGTAAGAACTATCGAAGAAAAAGATATTCCATATGTTATAAAATATTTTGAGGAAAATAGTTTTAATTGTGATTTTGAAACAGGCTCTTTAAGACCTAGCACTTATCAATTTGAAGAAATTATTAGAGAGATAATTAGTGAAGAATGTAAAACTGAAGCGGTTTTAGTTTTAGAAAAAGATAATATTTGTATTGGTTATTTATCTTGTTATATATCTTATAGCAACATGTATTTAGGTCATATTGCTGTAAAAAAAGAAGAAAGAAGTAAAGGTTATGGCAAATTACTAACATTAATTGCTCTAAAAATTGCATCTAATGAAAATAGAGATGTATTTCTTACTTGTTATTATAGAAAAAATAGATATTTAAGAAATTTAGGATTTACTTCTAGTGATAATATTAATTATATGTGGAATGGACAAAAAGAAAAGAACGATTTTCCAATAATTTTTATGACAAATGAAGAATATGAAGAAATGAGAGAAAAAGAAATGAAAAAAGAAGATGAAGAATGGAGTAATTTTTTAAAATCTGATTTAATGATGAGTCTTGGGAAATATTTGTAATAGTAATATTATATTTTCTGGCAGAAATAGGATTAATCCTGTTTTTGCCATAAATTTATAAACTATTGATTAAAAGAGGCTAACTATTAAAAGTCAATAGTTTTTCTAAAAAATTTAAAATTGGAAAAGAAAAACATGCCAAAAAGATTTCACAAAAGTGAAATCTTGAAAAATTGAGTAATCAATTATTTCAATAAAGACGGATCAAATTGGATATTCTTAGTTTCAAGGATGTAAATAACTCTAATAAGTTTCTTACAAACATGAGATAAAGCAACTCTATGACATTTACCTTCAGATATTTTTTTGTAGTAATAGTCATAAAAAGTGTTATTAAATCTAATGATAGTAAGAGCTACATTCATTAATGAATATCTTAAATATCCAGAACCACGCTTCACCATTTTACCTTTGGAAGACATAGTACCAGATTCTATGATACCAGGCTCTAAACCAGCAAAAGATAGCATTTTACTTGGATTAGAAAATTTAGAAATGTCTCCAAACTCACTTAGGATTGAAGTACAAGTAATTACACCAATCCCAGGAATAGAAAGAGTTGGTGGATTAAGATCTTTGATAATTGTAGAAATCTGTTTATCTAGTTCGATGATTTGTTCATCTATGTTTTTATAAAGATTAAGAATAGAAGTTAATTCCAATTCAAAAATATCATTGGATTCACCAATAGTATTTTTAGCTAAATCCTTTAATTTAACGAATTTAGAATAAGTGAATTTACCACGAGAAATTTTACTTAAAGAGTCAAAATCTCTCATATTAGCAACATTTTCTGGAGTTTTATATTTGTCAACCACCCTGCACTGAAAGTACAGGGCTTGGATTACGACTGGAAGTCGT
>CAOJBM010000054.1 GCA_948329525.1 uncultured Mycoplasmatota bacterium | reverse complement strand
TCCTTTGCACAGCTTTTCAACAGAAAAAACTACTCACTTAGGTGTGAATAGTTACTTATTATTCTCTTTACAAGCTTCTACAACATTTTCAAGTAGCATTGCTATAGTCATTGGGCCAACACCTTTAGGAACTGGTGTAATGTATGAGACTTTTTTAAAAACACTTTCAAATTCAACATCTCCAAATATTTTTCCATTATCATAATTTATTCCAACATCAATAACAATTGTATCTTTAGACACCATTTCTTCGCTAATAAATCGAGGTTTACCAACTGCACTTACTAAAATATCAGCTGATTTTATAATTTTTTCTTTATCTTTTGACTTTGAATGTAAAATTGTTACTGTAGCATTTTCTTGTAAAAATAATAATGCTAAAGGTTTACCAACAATCATGCTACGACCAATAATTACGACATGTTTTCCTACAAGAGGAATTTGATATTCTTTTAATAATCTAATTATTCCTTTAGGTGTACAAGGGACAAAACAATTCCTTGCACTATATAATTTTCCTATATTATCAAAAGTAAAGCCATCAACATCTTTTTGGGGATTAATCATATTAAATATTTCTATTTCATTTAAGTTTTTAGGAAGAGGGTGTTGTACTAAAATTCCATGAACTTCATTATCTTGGTTTAATCTAGTAATCAACTTTTTTAATTGTTTAGTATTTACTGAATCATCAAAATTATATTCTTCTAGTTTAATTCCAACTTCTTGACATACCAATCTCTTATTTTTTATATAAATTGAACTAGAAGTATTATTACCAACTTGAATGATAGCTAGTTTAGGAAAAATATTATTCTTCTTCAATTGTAGAACATCTTTTATTAATTTCTTTCTTATTTTTTTAGCTACTTTAAAACCATCAAGAATCATTTTATTCCTCCTATTTCAATTTTTAAACATTTCATTAATTGCTTCTTTATAAATCTCTTTAGCAATTTTAAATCCTTCAGGAACAATTTGCATATAATTTTCCATCATTACTCCACTATTTAATTCCATTACTAATAATTCATTTTTTTGAGTTTCAACAATATCTATACTACAAAACCCAATTGAAAATAAAGATGATACTTTTAAAGCTATATTTAATAATCTATTCTTTAAGTCAAGATTAGAAACCTCAAAAGGAATAGCACCTTTCGACAAATTAAACTGCCAACCATATTCATAAATTTCATTTTTGTTTAAAATTTTATTATATTCCTCTGCTTCTAATTTATCTTTAAAATAATGATAATTAAAACCTAATAATAATTCACGAATTGTCTTTTTACCATTTCCAATAACAATTGGTCTTTTTTTACCATACATAGCTACACAATTATCTTTCAACATAATTAATCTATATTCCGCTTTTATATCATAAAAAGGACACACACTTATAGAAAAACTTTTCGCAAATAATCTATTTAAACATTTAGAAATTTCATTAATATTCGTTAAATGATAAACTTCATTGCCACAAGTACTATCATTTGCTTTTAAAACAATACTTTGCTGATGTTCTTTAAAAAACTTTTCTACAAAATCTAATTTTATATTCTTTTTCTAACATAATTATCCAATCTTTTGATAAAATTGAACATTTTATATTTTCTTCTTCACATATTTCTTTTATTATCATATGAAAATTTTTCATTAAAACACTTCCTTACACTAGACAAAAACACGTTGCAAGACAAATAAAAAAAGAATAAAGATATTTAATTATTTTCTCTTACCACATCTACACTTTGGAAATGGTATAAATTATCACTACCTTTAGTAAAGGAAAATTTATATTGAACAAATTTATTGTAATCATTTATAGATATTTCATAATCATTGTCTTCTGCTACTAAGTCAGTCATAGATTTATCTTTATAAACTTTTTTAACTCCATCATTTGTCACATACCCTATAGCTTGATAAATATCTACAGATTTCATTCCTTGAACTATTTTTATATTATAAGTTTCTATTTTTCTTGTCCCAACCTCGCAATTTGTATTAATATAAAAATATTCCTCGTTTTGATTATAATAACCATTAGGACAAGTTATCCCATTACCTAAATAAGCATTTGTATTATAAGTTATATCGCCAAAAATATTTTTTATTGTTCTATCAACTACACTTTTAGAAACTTTTTTTTGATATTTTGGCTCATTATTATCTTCTAGCTCATTTCGTTCTTTTAAATAATATAAAGCTGTATATATTATATAATTATTAGATAAAGAGTTTTTATCATTAAATCCTTTATTATATATATATCCTATACTATCACCAACATTTTCAATAAAAGGATTATTTAAGGCATTAATAACAGCAATTAAACGAGTAGATGCGACAGGATTACTTTCTATATTCGGCTTTTCTTGCTCATTACCTTTAGATTCTTCAGATTCATTTGATTCACTATTTTTTTGAGAATTATTAGTCATATTATCTATATTATCTTTATAACTAGTATAGCCTAGGTAAAGTATTCCTAAAAGAATAACAAAAAATATTATTATTAAACTAAATAATTTTTTATTATTTTTTTCTGTTTTCTTCATTTAAATCACCAACTACTAAGATTGTATCATTAAATTTATGATTTTTAAATATCTTCCACAAACATTTTAAATGGTTTTGCTAAAGTTCCATCTCTATGATAAGTTTGATAAATAGCAACTACCTTTTTTTGATATTTAAAAACACAATAATCTGTTTTAAAATTTTTAGGTATAACTGCTCCATTTTTAATTTTTAAAAATTCCTCATCATTTAAAATATAAGTTTCAAAATATGCTAAAACTTCTTCTTTACTAATTATTTTATAATTTTTACTTTTTATTTCATCTATAGTGAAACAATCATCTATTTTGTAATTTCCTTGTCTAGTTCTACGTAAATCTCTCATTGTCCCAACAGTATTTAATTTAGTACATATATCTTCTATTAGACTTCTAATATACGTTCCTTTAGAAACACTTGTTTTAAAAGTTATTTCATCATCTTTAAAATCTATAAGTTCAATAGATTTAATCAAAACTTTTCTTTTAGGTAATTCCACTTCTTCATTGTTTCTAGCATATTGATATAATTTTTTACCATTAACTTTAACCGCTGAATAAATAGGGACTATTTGTGTAATTTCTCCGACAAAACTTTTTAAAACACTTTCTAAAGTGGTTCTCGTAAAACTATAATCTTTTTTAGAAACAATATTCCCTGTTATATCACCTGTATCTGTTTTAATACCTAGCTTAATAGTTGCTACATACTCTTTTTCATCACATGTTAATATTTCAACTAGTTTAGTACAATTTCCTATACAAACGACTAAAACACCAGTTGCTATAGGGTCTAAAGTTCCCGTATGACCAACTTTTTTAGTATTGAAAAAATGAGCCACCTCATTTACAACATCTCTCGAAGTCACTCCTTGTTTTTTATCTATTAAAAGTATACCATTCATTAAATCACCTATAACTCATAAAGATAAATATTTTCTGAAACTTCTAAATCCATTATATATCTTTTTCTTTGACATAAATATTTAGCTCCATGACTCAAGAAAAACTTATTAGAAGAACTTTCGTTTATACACCCAATAATAACTTCCATAAAGCCCATACTTTTTAATTCTTTTAAAGCTTTTTCTAGAATCTTTTTTCCATATCCTTTATTTTGAACTTTTTTAGTTAAATATAGAGCATTTATTTCTCCTAAACCATTATATTCTTCAATATCACATCGACTAATAATCAAATATCCAACAGATTCCTCATCTAATATAAACAAATACTTCCTAGTTCCATCTAATTTATCATCAATAAATCTTTCTTCCTCTTCTTTAATAAGTTCTTTCTTATTTTTATGTAAGCTCTCTAAAAAAGATACAGGCAAAATATTTTTATAAGTTTCCTTCCAAGTCTTAATATTTAGTTCTATCAAAGTTTCTATATCTTTAATAGTCACTTCCTTTAAATATTCCATAATAATCACCACAATTTCATTATAAATTATAAAACAAGCATTGTCAAACAAAAGTTTGTTAAAATTGTATGAAAAAAGCAAATTTCTTTGCTTAATTATCTTTTTCATGAATTTCTTTTATAAGCTCTTCAATTCTGTTGCCATAAGCTACTGATTCATCATACTTGAAGATAATCTTTGGAGTATGTCTTAATTCTAGTCTGGAAGCAATTTTTGTTCTTAAATATCCTGCTGTATCATCGTTTAATTCTTTCTCAATCTCATTTTTAGGTATTTCTTCTAAAGTTGTGAAGAATACTTTAGCAAACGATAAATCATTCGTAACTTCACACCCTGTTATATTTATTTTTTTAAGTAGAGAGTCATGAGCTTCTAAAGCACAAATAATTGATAATTCATTAGCTATCTCTCTACCTAATTTTTTCAACTTAATCTCATTCATCTTTTAATCTCAACCATTTCATAAGCTTCAAAAATATCATTTTCTTTTAAATCGCTATAATTTTCTAAAGTAATACCACATTCAAATCCTTTTTTTACTTCTTTAACCGAATCTTTTTCTCTTTGCAATCCTGCTATTTTACCTTCATGAATAACAATACCATCTCTTATAACTCTAATAGTAGAATCATTTTTTATTACACCATCAGTAACATAAGAACCTGCTATTTTACCAACTTTAGAAAAAGTAAATATTTTTCTTACCTCAGCACTACCAGTTACTTTTTCTTCATATTCTGGATCTAGCATACCTTTCATAGCTGCTTCCATTTCTTCCACTACTTTATAAATAATTGTATAAAGTCTTAGTTCAACAGAATATTCTTTAGCTATTTCTTTTGTCATATTGCTTGGTCTTACATTAAATCCAATAATAATCGCATCTGAGGCATTTGCAAGGACAACATCACTTTCCGTAATTGTTCCAATACCACTTCTAATAATCTTAACTTTAACTCCTGAAACATCTATTTTTTCTAAAGCATTTTTAACAGCTTCTTCACTACCTCTAACATCAGCTTTTAAAACAACATTAATTTCTTTAGCACCTTCATTAATATGGGCAAATAAATCATCTAGAGAAAGTGTTTGTTTTTTACCTTGGCTTTCTTTTTGAGCTATAGTTCTTTTTTCTGCTACATTTTTAGCTTCTCCATCTGTTTCAAATGACATAAATTTATCACCAGCAGAAGGATTATCAGAAATACCTGTAATTTCAACTGGACTTGATGGACCTGCTTCAACAATTGAAACACCTAAATCATTTTTCATTGTTCTTACTTTACCACTACAAGTTCCAACTACAACTGGGTCCCCAATTCTTAGTGTACCATTTTGGATTAATAAAGATACAACACTACCAACATTTTTATCTACTTTCGATTCAATTACAGTTCCAATAGCATATCTATTTGGATTAGCCCTCAAATTCATCATTTCGCTAGTTACAGAAATTGTTTCAAGAAGTAAGTCAATTCCTTCCCCAGTCTTAGCAGAAAGAGGTACAAAAGGATATTTACCACCCCATTCTTCTGGTGTTATATTATGAGCAGCCATCTCTGTTTTAATTTTTTCAATATTAGCTTCTGGTTTATCTATTTTATTAATTGCAACAATGATTGGTACATTAGCAGCTATTGCATGGTCAATTGCTTCTTCTGTTTGAGGCATTACTCCATCATCAGCTGCTACTATAATAATAACGATATCAGTTATTGCTGCTCCTCTTGCTCGCATTTCAGTAAATGCAGCATGTCCTGGAGTATCAATAAATGTAATTTTTTCATTATTATGTTCAATTTGATAAGCTCCAATATGTTGAGTAATACCACCAAACTCTGTATCAACTACTTTACTTTCACGAATTGTATCTAAAAGACTTGTTTTACCATGGTCAACATGTCCCATTATTGTTACGACTGGTGGACGAGCAACTAAATCTTCCTCTTTATCTGTTACTTCATATTCTTCAAAATTAGATATATCTCTTGTTGAATCTTTCTTCAAATCTTTTCCATACTCTAAAGCTACTAAAGTAGCATTATCAAAATCAATAACATTATTTAAAGAAAGCATTAAACCAAGACCAATTAATTTTGTTACTAATTCTGTTCCTCCAACATTTAAGGCATTAGCAAGTTCATTAACTGTCATATTATCATGGTATAAAATAACATTTTCTTCTTCACTGTTAGTCATTAATTTTTCTTTATGTTTATACATTTGTTTTCTTTTATTTAAATATTCTTCTTTAGAATTAGCTATTTGACTTTTCTTCTTAAGTTTTTGCTTCTTTCCTAAAGAAGTAATATCTTTACTTAAATTAACGTTTTCAACTAAATCTTCTACAGCTTCATCAATTACATCTTCTTCATCTAAAGTTATATCACTATCTGTACTAATTAACTCTAATGTATTATCAAGTATAATAATATCATCTTCTGAAAGGAGAAAATCTTTTGTTTTAGCTTCTATTCCTAATTCTTGGCATTTCTTTAATATTTCTGCAACTGATAAGTTTGATTCCTCCGCATACTCTTTAACACTCATCATGTTAATCACCTTACCTTTCTTAAAACTTTTATTCTTCAATTATATTTAATATTTCATCATATAATTCATTACTTATTTCTACTTCTAAAGCTCTTTTAATATGTTCACCTTTTCGAGCTTTTTCCACTACTTCTTTTGTCTTTTTAATATAACAACCTCGACCATTAACTTTTCCTGTTTCATCTACTACTACATTACCTTCTGGAGTTCTAACTATTCTTAATAACTCTTTTTTTGGCAGTTTCTCTTTTGTTACAATACAAGTTCTTAAAACTATTTTCTTTGGTTTCATAAATCCTCTATTCTTGGTTAGCTTCTTCATTAATTTGTTTTAATGTTTTTACCTCTATTTTATAATGTGTTAGTTTAGTAGCTAACTTAACATTAGAACCTTTTTTACCAATAGCAAGTGATAAATTTTCATCATCAACAATTGCTAAAGCTTCTTTTTTAACTGGGTCAGTAATATTGACTATTACATTCTTAGCAGGTGATAGAGCATTTGCAATAAATGTTTCAATTTCATCACTATATCCTACTAAATCTACTTTTTCTCCATTTAGTTCTTTTAGAATACTTCCAATTCTCGAACCTTTTTCTCCAATACAAGCTCCAATCGGATCAATTCTTTCATTATCACTAAATACTGCTACTTTACTTCTTAGTCCTGCTTCTCTTGCTACACTATACAATGTTATGTCCCCATTAGCAAGTTCAGGTATTTCTCTTTCAAATAATCTTTTAACAAAGCCATAATGTTTTCTTGATAAAAGAATTAAAGGACCTTTTGTTCCTGCTTCAACTTTAGTAATATAGACTTTTATTGAAGAACCCATTTTTACTACTTCTCCAGGTATCATTTCTGATTTTGGCAAAATACCTCTTGTTCTTCCTAAATCTACATAATAATTTCTTGCATCTTCCATTGCAAGAAGCCCTACCATCATTTCATCTTGCTTATCTGCGAATTCTTCAATAATACTATTTTTTTCAGCTTCTCTAATTTTTTGCATTACTACTTGCTTAGCTGTACCAGTTGCAACACGACCAAAGTCTTTTGGAGTTACTTCTTTTTCAATTGTTTCTCCTACCATGATATCAGGAACAATTTCTTTTGCTTCTTCAAGTAGTATTTGGGCATCAATATTGATTGTTGGTGGTACATCTACCTCATTTCCTTCTTCGTCGATTTCAGTATCACCTTCGTCAATTTCATCTACAACTACTAAATATGAGAAGACTTTTATTTCGCCAGTTTCTCTATTAATATCTACTCTTACATTTGTTTTAGAGTCAAAGTTTTTCTTATAGGCAGTAGTTAAGGCAAGCTCCATTGCTTCGAAAACTACATCTTCACTTATTCCTTTTTCACTAGTTATATTTTTTACAGCTTCAATAAAAGCTTGTGGGTCCATACCTTGCATTTCTTCTTCTACTTTTTTTCTTGCCATTTTAAACATCTCCTTTTTCTTTACTTATAATATCTAAAATATATGAATCATCAACAAAATCAAATGTGTCAATAATAGGATTTATAACATTTGTTGCTTCTACTATTGTATCTAAATCAATTCCATTAACCTTATCTAGAACAATCCTTAAAAAATTGATATTACCTTCAACTTCATAAGCAACAGAATCAACAATGATGTTCATTTTTTCCATTGGTCCTTCAATTTTTTCTCTTATCTCATTTAATTTTTGTTCCATAATCCACCTCTTTTAAATAATAACAAAAGTGGGATTTCTGCCCACTTATATCTGCAAATAAATTATAACATAACTAATTCAATTATGTAAAGACTTTATTTTACCACTAAAAAAGTTTATTTTATTTTACCACTAAAAAAGTTTAATTAATCTATTTCTAAAATAGATTTTGTTTCATCAAGATCTTTATCTGCTGTTTTAGCCATAAATTCTAAAGTCGCCCCATTTTCATACATTTTTTTGATCATCTCAATTATTGCTTCTTCCTTACCTTCTTTAAAACTCTGTTCCTTATTTACTTTATCTCGATCATAAATAAATCTTAAATCTTCTTTTTTAGTTACTTCTTTTAATATTTTTTTTATTTCGTCAAGATCTTTATCTGCTGTTTTAGCCATTATTTCTAACGTCACACCATTTTCATACATTTTCTTGATCATCTCAATTATTGCTTTTTCCTTGCCTTCTTTAAAACTCTGTTCCTTATTTACTTTATCTCGATCATAAATAAATCTTAAATCTTCACTATTTGATACTTCTTTAGCTATATTTACATATTCTTCCAACATCGGCATCTCCTTTATTAACTTATTAATCTTAGAGTTATCATCTTCTATTACTGCATAGATAAATTTTTCTGATTCACTTAAGCTTTCGATACCTAAATTATAGCATTTTTTTAATAAATTAGGAATATAAATATTAATAATTATTATTCTATCCGTTAATATTCTTCCAAGTTCATCTTTTAAATAACTTATTGTACATACTTCTTCTACTGTTTCAAAAGAAAAATTATTCATATTTATTAAGATGCTTTGACAATATTTATCATAGTTTCCACTATTTACTACTTTAGAACTAAATTGTTTAAACATATAATCCATATTACGATATAAAAAATCTACTGATGAGTTATTATTCATTTCAATAGTCAATAATGATCCTTCAATTTCACAGACACAATCACATCTTTGTGATATATTACTTTCTTTATCCATAGGAACTTCATTACCAACTATCTTCATATTTGTCACTAAAGTATTAAAAGGTATATCTAAAATATAGGACACTAATCGAGCTGGAAACATTATTCTTCCTGGATGATTAAATAAAGCATGAAACATAGGATCTGCTACGGCAGATATTTTATCAATTTTTTCTCTACTTTTTAATTCTTTCTTATATTCAAATTTTATTGGTAATGAATAAATTGCTTTCTCTTCTTTTATTTCAATATTCTTTTTGTTTAATCGTGACATTTGTTCCTCCTTATTATCTTAATTGTTATTGTTACTTTTTAAAATTCTACATTACTATTTGAGTTATCATAAACATTAAAACCAATCAATTTAATATTTATTGGCGGCAAAACATTTAATTTCTCAATAATTTTTGCAGCATAATTATCGAGAATTTTTTCATCATTAACGGAATCATGGGGTTTTTCAAAATATTTAACTAAATAAAAAGCCTCTTCAGTCATTAACAAAATTTTCATTTTCAAATTTCCTTATAGTATACTTTTTTAAAGGTTTGTTAATCACAATTTCAATTATTCCTGCTAAGCCTTTTTTTCCATAATCGGTAAGAGTAATTTCTTTAAACTTTGATTCTGATATAAATTTCATTTTCTTCTCCTCCCTTCACTATTATTACTACTCTGTGAAAGAGCGATTTCCTCTTTTTTTCTTGAATTTTTATATGAAAAGTAATTAATTTTTAGAAATTATTACAATAAGATAATTATTGCAAGCAAAAAGCCATTATTGAAAATGACTTTAAAAATCTTATTTTTCTTTTATAACTTGATTTAAGTTTTTCTTATAATAATTCAAACAAATAAAAGATGAAACATAACTACTTAAAGAAATCTTATCGCTTTCATATAAATATTTTCTCTTTTTTAATTTTCTATTTATTTGGCGATATTTAGCATAATTACCATACTTATTTCTTCCTAAAAAAATAAAATTATTAGTATTTTTAAAAATTCTTGTCTTTCTATTTAAAACTAAATCTTCCTCACTTAAATACTTTCTTATTTTAACTAAGCATTCTTTTAAATACTCTTTATCTTCATGAAATAGTAAAAAATCATCTTGATAACGCACATACTTTTTAATACGCAACTCTTCTTTAATATAATGATCAAAATCATTTAAATAAAATATTCCCAGTATTTGACTAGACATAAATCCAATAGAAAGTCCTTCATCATCATAATCAATTAACTTAAAAATTATCTCCAAACTATCTCTATCTTTTATTTTTCGTAAAAGTTTTTCTTTTAATTTCTCATGATTAATTGTTGCAAAATAAGATTTTATATCACACTTTAAAATATAAAAAGGTTTCCCTGTTTTGCTTAGATTATGATAATATTTATGACATAATTCTAAAGCATACTTCGTTCCTTTACCAATCCTTGAAGCACAATTACCATCAACTAAACAAGGTAATAATGCTGGATATAAAATAAAACGACTAATTAAATGATTAACTGTTTTATCAAACATATTTTGACTAACTATTCTTCTTTTCTTAGGTTCATAAATATAAAAGATATTACATTTACCTGGAACATATCTTTTATTAACTAAAGTATTATAAATATTAGTTATATTAATACATTTAAAATTCTTAAAACGTTCAACTTTATTTTTATTCTTTGTATTTTTACAAACTTCATTAAAACAAAACTCAATATTATTTATATCACATATATTTTGATATAAATTATTTATTCTTTTCATTAAACACCACCAAAAAGAAATATAATCCCTTTCGTTTTTACTACTAACAATTATATTTCGCTATTTATTTTATAATAGTACTTAATCTACTATTAATGGACACAAGTCTGTTTCTATATTTCTCTAATATAACCTTAGTTATATCACCACAGTTTATAGAAGCTACTAAAAGGACGCACCGCAAGATTGACCTTGTTATTGTTGTTAGTACCATCGGAGTTCACGTGATACAACCAGTCGTTGTCCACACTGCCACTAGTGTTCACAAGACGACCATTATAGTTCCTAGTACCATCACTGTTAGTGTCGTTATTACGCGAAGCGAGCCCTATTTTACAACTCTGCCCTAATTACTATCCTACGATGAAATGTTTGATATTGAAATACCTTATAGATTACTCTAAAAAGAAATATAATCCCTTTCGTAATTTACTACTAACAATTATATTTCACTACTTTTTTATAATAGTAACTTAATCTACTATTAATGGACACAAGTCTGTTTCTATATTTCTCTAATATAACCTTAGTTATATCACCCCAGTTTATAGAAGCTACTAAAAGGACGCACCGCATACTGTTTATTGTTATTGTTGTTAGTACCATCGGAGTTCACGTGATACAAGTTGTTGTTGTTCACACTGCCGCTAGTGTTCACAAGACGACCATTATAGTTCCTAGTACCATCACTGTTGGTGTCGTTATTACGCGAAGCGAGCCCTATATTACAACCTTGCCCAAATTTAAGAATTAAGAAATACTCTTAACTGTTGTTGCTTTCCACTTTATTAGGGAAGCATAAATATATTCAAAATCTTCTCCAAATTTTAAATACCTTTTTTGATTTATTATCTGTTTTTTATAACATCTACTAATCATAAAATCAAGAAATTTAACATACGAAACAAGTTTGTCTTGTAAAACTACTCTTAATTTTAAATCATTTGATGAATTACATTCATATAATAATTTTAACATTTCATATGATGTTGTATAAATATCTTTCTTAAGTTCAATGTCTTTATTAGGAAAATTAGTTAAATATTTATCAAACTTATCTAATAAATCTTTTGTTAGATTAATTATTTTAAAGTTTTCTTTCATAAAGTAACTCTTCTACTATAGATATTTTATCAACATTTTCTTTTAAGAAAGTTGATATCTTATCTATTCTATTTTGATTATCTAAATAAAATATTGCTTCTTTTTTTAATTCTTCATATTTATTTTTCTTTTTGAAATCCTGCTTTTCTTCTTCTTCATAATTATGCTTTTTATCTACTAATATGTAATTAATACTTTTTTGTTCTAAAATATATAATACTCGTTTTACTGATGACGTCGGAAAACCTACTACATCAACACCACTTACACTTTTTATTTTATACTTAAATATATATGCTAATATTTTAGCATCGTAGAAGTAGGCATCATAGAATGTACCTATTCTTACTAATACTACATAATTAGGAAATAAATCTTTGATGTTACCAACCATATTTATTTGTGACATGATTTGTTCCCTTTCAATTCTTTTTTTATTTTTTCAAAAGTTTTATCGAACGCTTTAGCCTCGACCTGGAGGCCTTCGACTAAAGCACCCTTTTCAAGTTTCTGCCTCTTAATTCAATACGTATGGTGAACTACTCGTTCCACTTCCACTTAATTTTTCACTTGTCGATTTCAGAGTGACGATAGGACGCACCGCATACTGTATATTGCTATAGGAGTTAGAACCATCGGAGTACACGTGATACAAGCCGTAGTAGTACACACTGCCGCTAGCGAGCACAAGACGACCATAATAGTACCTAGCACCAACACTGTAGGTGTCGTAATAACGCGAAGCGAGCCAATATGCTGTAGCTGTACTAGTTCCTGCTTTGTTAGCT
>CAOJBM010000053.1 GCA_948329525.1 uncultured Mycoplasmatota bacterium | reverse complement strand
ATCTAAATAAGAAATGTAGTTAAAAAATATCTTAACTACATTATACGAGGAGTTGGTAACATTGAATAAAAATCAATTACATTATTTAAAAAGAGTTAATATAATTGGAATACTTTGTTTAATTTTAGGTATAATTATTTTAGTAATAAATCTTCTTACTAAAGTTAAATGGTATGAATATATTACTGTGGGAGCATTATTTATAACAGGGTTAGTCTTTATTTATACAAGTAATAAGATGATAATCAAAAATACACCTAAAAAGAAATAATTTTATTGACTAGTCAACTATTTTAGTGTAGAATTGTATTATCGACTTGGTTATGGAGCAGTACTCAAGAGGCTCAAGAGGTGCCCCTGCTAAGGGTATAGGTCGGGTAACTGGCGCGAGAGTTCGAATCTCTCCTGCTCCGCCATATTAGAAATTAACTTCCTATTAAGTGGGAAGTTTTTATTTTTTCACACCACATTTATGCCACAAAATAAGTTTAATATCATTACTACTATAAAATAGCATAAAATTTTAATAAAAAGGGGGTTGCAAAATAGCTAATGTTTTGATAAAATTAACTAGTACTGACAAATGGGCTTGTAGCTCAGCTGGTTAGAGCGCACGCCTGATAAGCGTGAGGTCGGAGGTTCAAGTCCCCCCAGGCCCACCATTTGGCCAGTTGGTGAAGCGGTTAACACACATGCCTTTCACGCATGCATTCACGGGTTCAAATCCCGTACTGGTCACCAAATGTGTTTTTATTCTCCCTATTGTGGGAGTTTTAATATGTCTTAAAATATGATAGAATATTATCATAATTTGGTGGTGTAATTTATGAATAAAGATTTATCAATAATAATTCCTACATATAATGATTCAATTAAAGAAATAAAATGCTCTTTAGATTCCATAACTTTGCAAAATAGTTATGATTCATCAAAAATTGAAATTATAATTATAGATGATAATACAACTATTAAATCAGTAAACTGGAATAAAATATTAAAATTATATCCACAATTAAATATCAAATACATAAAACTTTTAGAAAATAAAGGCCCAGGGAATGCTAGACAAGTTGGATTGGATAATGCAATCGGTGATTTTATATTTTTTTTAGATTGTGGAGATTCTTTATTTGATTCTACAGTATTAGAAGTATTTAATAGTAAAAAAACAGATGATTGTGATATTATATCAACTAAACTTTATGATGAAGAAACAAAAACTAAAAGAAGAAGTTATTTACTTAATAATGCCTATATTTTTGGTATCTTTATTAAAAGAAAATTTTTAATAGAAAATAATATTAGATTTAGTGAAATTTTAAGATGGGAAGAAGATGCTTATTTTGAAGATAAAATCAGATTTTATTATCCTAAAATTGTTTCTACTGGTAGTACAATAGGTTATTCTTATAATGTGAATTCTAATTCGATTACAAGAAGAAATAATCATGAATATCAAAATAATTTTTCTGGGTTTAGTGCTATGGTAGTAAAAAGTATATTAATCTGTGATTTTTATAAAAATGAAAAAGCATTTAAAGAAATGATTAATGAGGCTATTAGAATTTTATCAGTATGTTATTCAAGATTTTATTCATATATATTTCAAAATAATGATATATCAGAACGTATTTCAAAAATATTATATTTATTAAAAATTTTAATAATAATAGTTCCTTTTAATATTAATTCAGAAGAATTTAGGCAATTATTTGTAAAAAACATATATCAAAGAAATTTACTTAAGAATAACTATCAAGTACCATATGACAAAATAAAAGATTTTATGAACATAGTTTGTTCTTATGAAAATTTATATGACGATTATGACATAGAAGGTACTAATATATCAATTAATAATTTTATAGAGGAAATTGGTATAAAAAATAACAAAATTTCTAAATAGTATATTATTATCAAATTTATTATTAACGATTTTTTATCTAAAGTTTGTCCTACTCCTCTTATAATTAACTATCTTTAAGTAGTTTTTAGTCTTAAAAAAAGTACTCTATAAAGTCAATTTAAGAGCACTTAAAACATCTTTTAAAAATAATGAAGAAACCAAAGCAATTATAATAAAGACAAGTGTTAAAATAATTGTATGATACATAATTTTCTGATTAGTAGATTTAAAAGTAAGTAAATCATTTAAAGTAGTTATTAAAATTATAAATGAATAAATAATCCCAAAAATAGATATCAAAACACCATATGAATATGAAGGAATACTAAGTATTGGCGAAAGAATATTTAAACAAATCATAAATGGTAATAAACTTAGTGTAATAACGGATAAATATCTTCCAAAGGTAAGTCCTCTATTACTAACAAAAGAGGCACAATAATAAATTGCTGTAACTAAGAAAGTAACTCCATAACATAGTAAAACACCTATTAGAGCAATACTTACTAAATCTATATTAACAATATTAGCAAAATCTAGGGTTGTATTATATGTACCAGTATTAATATCATAAACTTTAATAAAACAACCATTAATAACATTACTAACGATAAAAGCTATAAAAGTTAAGCTAGAAAAAGCTAAAAAGATTTTAATGCTCGAATTAGTCTTGTTATAAGCTCTAGTTTTTTCTTTTATTGTCGTTCCTGGTCTGGTTAAAGAACCAAATAGTAAACGAATTAATACTATTATATTTACTTTATCACTTAAAGGTTTCTCTACTTCCTCTGCTACAGGATTTTGTAATATATTATTATTTGAGTCCATTACAGGTTGTTTTAAAGGAGAAGTTTCTATATTATTAATAAACTTATTTTGCTCTTGCCCTTGTACTATATTGCCTTTACTTGGCTCTTTTTCTTTATTAGGTAAAGAAGGATTAAATTCTTCGCCATTTCGAAGTTCAATATGTGGTTCTTCTTCTGGTTTTACATAATCATTTTTGGTATAAAATTTTTCTACTTCCCCACTACCATCTTTCAATACACTCGCTTTAAAATTTTCGTTATTAGCTACTACATTACCTGTATATGTATTACTTTTTATATTATACTGTGGTTCTTCTACAAATATATTAGGAATATTCGAAAGAGAATTATTATTAGTTTGATTACTTAATTCTTGCCCACATCTTTGACATATTTTAGCATTGTCAGGGTTATTTTCAAGACAATTAGGACACACCATATAAACCAACTCCTATTATCATCAATATTATAGCATTTCTAAAGAAGAAAAGTAAAGTAACTAACTATTCTACTTAAAACTACGATAAATATTATTAGGAGCAAGTGTTCGTCCTTTTAATTCTGCTAGTTTAGAAACACTAACTACTTGGTAGCCTCTTATATACAACTCTGGCAAAATTAGTTTTAAGCTTTCCGCAGTAGTAAAGTGAATATCATGTAATAAAATAATATCTCCATCTTCGACTTTATCTAAAACATGTTCTCTTACTATAGCAGCATCTTTATAGCGCCAATCTTCTGGGTCAACACTCCACATAATATAAGAATAAGGATATTTATCTTTAATTTCTCCATTAATACTGCCATAAGGGGGTCTTAATAATTTTATATCAGTTCCAGTTATGTTTTTAACTAGTCTACTCACTTCATTTATTTCTTTTTCTAATTCTTCGTTTTTAACATGTAATAATGATTTATGGCTATAACTATGACTTCCAAGTTCATGTCCTTCATCACTTATTCTTTTAACTGTATCGGAAAAATTATTAATATTAGTTCCCACCATAAAAAATGTGGCACTAGCGTGATTATCTTTTAACGTATCTAAAATACTTAAGGTATTTTTATTAGGTCCATCATCAAAAGTCAAAGCAACCGTTTTTTTATTACTATCTAATTTTATGATATTCGGATTTTCTTCGCTATTAGAAAGACACTCGTAATCTAGTAAAGAATTAATCATTTCACAAGTTAGTTTCACGGAAGTTTTCTCTTCATAAAGAGGATTTGTTTGATAATTATCAAAATGAATTACAATCCCATTATCTAAAAATTCATAATAATAAGTTGTATTATCTTTCTCTAAAACACTAGCAATAAACGAAGGATATTTAAGATTTATTTGTTCTTTGATTAAACTTTTTAATTCTTCTTCTTTTCCTTCTTTAACTAAATCTCCAATATCAGCTTTTTCTTTATATTTTGTAACAATAATTTCACTTATATATTTATCAGGGGAGTTATAGGAAATACTTGTATATTTTTTATTTATCTTAGTTTTTGTTATATCATCAGTTGATATATTAAATTCCTTAGCAAACGATGTAATAGCATCGATTTGAATTTCTTTTATTTCTTGTTCTTCTTGTTTTAGATTATGTCTTTCATCACTTCTATGCTCAGCATTTTTAATATTGTAAAATGAAATAGTACTAATAATAGCGACAACCAAAACTATTGGAATAAAGATATGGGTAATATTATAAAATCTGCTATTCATTATCCTCACCTTATTAATAGTATACACCAAAATTAAGATAAATCATACTATTTTTATATCTTTTATGATATTATATTATAAGAAGGAGGAAAACATGATTTTGTTAATTATTATAGGTATTGTCTTACTTATTGTTATTCTTAGTTCTATAAGACAAATAAACGAATATGAAAGAGGAATACTTTTTACTTTTGGGAAGTTTAGTCGTATTTTAAAACCTGGATGGAATATAGTTTTACCAGTAATTCAATCTTTTAGAAAAGTTGATGTTCGAACTAAAGCTGTTGATGTTCCTGAACAAGAAGCAATAACAAAAGACAACGTATCAATTAAAATTAATGCAGTAATTTATTACAAAGTCTTTGATGCTTCAAAAGCTATTATTGAAGTCGAAAACTTTAAATATGCAGTATCTCAACTTGCTCAAACAACAATGCGTAATGCTGTTGGAGCAGTAACACTTGATGAATTATTAAGCCAAAGAGAAAAGATTTCTGAAGAAATATGCAAAATTATTGACAAAGCTACAGATGATTGGGGAATTAAAGTTGAAAATGTTGAACTTAAAGATATTGCCTTACCTGAAGAAATGAAAAGAGTTATTGCAACAGTAGCTGAAGCTGAAAGAGAAAAACAAGCAGTCATAACAAAAGCTCAAGGTGAAGTTGAAGCAGCAAATAACTTAGTAGAAGCAGCAAATTTAATGGGTAATGCTCCAGGAGCACTTCATTTAAGAACTCTAGCTACATTAAATGACTTAAGTAGTGACCAATCAAATACAATAATATTTGCTGTTCCTATTGAAGTATTAAGAGCATTTGAAGCAGTTGATACAAAAAAAATTACAGAAGTTATCAAAAACATCAAGAAATAAAAAAGTTACCATTTATTTGGTAGCTTTTTTAAATGTTTTTAACATTCTTATGTTTAAAGACAAAGAACGATACAAATACCATTATTAATAAATAAACAATACTCATGATAATGCAATTATTTAATTTCATATATTCATAGCTTGGTGTCCCACCATATAAAAATTCTGTCAAATCCCAAACCATAGTTGGAAATAAGCTTAAAATCTTTATTTTACTTCTAATTATCATCATATTAACCACACTTGAGAAGAACGTTGTAAGAAATGTTAAAGCTATAGCTAAAGATGAAGAAGTAAATATTGTACTGATTGTAAATGCTAAAGTAAGTAGGAGAATTAACATTGGTAGTATTGCTACTAAGTTTAATAGTATATGTTTCATCAAGGAAACTTCAACCATTGATTTACTTCCATAATTATAAACAATTGCTGGAACACTATAACTTTCAAATCCAAAGGCAAAGCCACCAATTATATATTGAGCTAAGAGTAATACTCCTATAGTAAATAATAAGATTAAGAAACAAGTAATATATTTAGATAATAGTATTTTCCATCTTCTATAAGGTCTTATTAATAACATCTTAATAGTTCCTTTACTAAATTCTTCAGCTACTATTCCTCCTGCTATCATGACTGTTAGAATAATGAAGAAAATATAATTATCTCCTATAAAAGTCATAAATATGTTTCTTGCATTATAAGAATCAGTTGAAATATCAGCTTTATTCTCTAAAATATATTCTTGGGTCGTAATACTCTTTTTTAAAACATTATAACTTTCTTCTTCTTCTTTTGACATATTTTCTTTATTAATTTGAAGTAAGGCAATATTACTAGATTCATATTCGATTAAAGCCGTATCAAGATAAGAATTATCATAACTTACATCATTATCTAAGCGATATTTTAAGACATATAAATGAATTTCACTTGTTTTTAATTCTTTCTCTAAATTTTCTTTACTACTTTTATCTAGATTATTAGTTAACTCTTTTTTTATATCAGTTATCTTTGATTCATAAACAGCTTTTTCTTCACTAACAAAGATTCTCCAGTCATCGTCATTTTCTAATTTTAATTTTAAATTTTCTAATTCTGCTTCATAAGTCGCTAAAAGGTCATTATCTTTTGTATTATATTTAGCACGATTAATGTTATAGATTATTTCATGAGATTTTTCCATAGCTATTTTTCTTTGCCATGAGGAATTATCATAATTATTAACAAAATTTATATAATCAATTTCTGTTTTTGTTGAAATATAGCTATCAACTTCTTCATAATTATCGAGATTATAGTCATTAAGTGATGAAGTTAAATACTGGACATTTTCTTCGCCAAATTGATAATCTTCTATATCAGAAAAATCTATTCGACTAGAAACTATATTTAAAAGTGCTAAAATAGCAATAAATATTCCTAAGGTTATATAAATACTCTTTTTATGAAAAACTTTTTTGAGTTCATTAGATATTAATTTAATCAATTACATTTCCTCCTGTTCTTTTTAAGAATGCTTCTTCTAAAGACATTTCTTTTTCGACACAACTAAATACTTTTATTTTATTATCAAGTAATGTTTTTAAAAGTTGTGGAACATCGTTTTTAGTTATTTCAATACTAATTGTATTATCATTTGTTGTTTCAAACTTATATTTTGATAATAATTTCTTTAAACCTGTTGTTTTAGATAATTCTAAAGAATAGACTGGCTTAGCTGCCTTTCTCTTTAGTTTATTAACTTCACTTGTTTCAATAATACTTCCATTTTGAATTATACAAACTTTATTACAGAAACTCTCTAATTCTGATAAGTTATGACTTGAGACAAAGATAGCAATTTTTTCATCCTTAGCAAGGCTTAACATCAAATCTCGTAGTTCTTTAATACCTTCTGGATCAAGTCCGTTAGTTGGTTCATCTAAAATAAGTAGTTTTGGACTATTAAGAAGAGCTTGGGCAATTCCAAGTCGCTGACGCATTCCTAAAGAATATTTTCCTACTTTATCATTAATTCGGTTTTTTAGTCCTGTAAGTTCTACTACTTTATCAATTCGCTTTTTTGTTACATCTTTGTAATAATTAGCTATTAATTCTAGGTTTTGCCTTCCTGTTAAATTCATATAAAGATCAGGATTTTCAACTATCGCCCCTACTTTATCAATAGCTTTAACAAAATCTTTTTCAACATCATAACCATTTATTATAACATTTCCACTTGTAATATTTTGAAGCCCTAAAATAAGTTTAATCGTTGTTGTTTTACCTGCTCCATTGGGTCCAATGAAAGCTAGGATATCTCCTTCAAATATCTCAAAAGAACAGTCTTTTAAAATAGTTTTCGTTCCAAATCTTTTTGTCAATTTCTCACATTTTAAAATTGGTTCTGCCATTTATTTTCCTCCTATTTCTATCTTTATTAATTATACTCGTTTTTTACTTTTATATCAACTCCCTCTATACTTATTATTCTCTTTTGGTTCTCATTTCCCTCTTTTTCTTGTAAAAAAAATACCTAAATATTGGTATTTCTAAACTTTAAGTTATTTTTGGGGACTAAAATTATTTTTATCATCCTCTAATTTTGCCTTTTTATATTCTTCATATAAAGCATCAATAGTTAATAATACATCATTATCTAATTCGACTAATTTAACATTATTAGTTTCTAGATAATCTATTAAAACTCCTTTAGCTTCTTCAATAGCAGTTATTTTATAAATTAAATCCACTGATGCTTGATACTCTACTAGTTCTTCTATTGAAATAGATAACAAATCTTTTTTTCTTACATTTAAATATTCCCCAAAATTCATTCCTAATTTTTTTAAGGAAACTTGTAAGTTAAAGGCTAAAGACATTCTTTTTTCTTCTAAACTTTTTTCTAATTCTTTTATTTCATTTATAACATTTTCGTAATCTTCTTTATTATAATTATTTTTATTGTCTTCTTTTAAATAATTATCCCATTTAGAAAGATTTTCGCCATATAAGGCTTTAAATACCTTTCTTTTTGCTTGATAAAATTCTTTAAATATATTAAAAATTTCATTTTTTTCTTGATTTCTATCTTTTTGGTCCTTTCTAGTAACTTCAATACAAATTATTTTATATAACTCTTCTAATTTACTTGCAGGTATTTCTAAAATACTTTTCTTCTCTTCTTTCAAAAAAGCATTTAACTTATCTTCCCCACCATTTAGTTTTTTAATTTTTGCCACTATGTAACTAATATTAAATAAAAGTTCAAGGTATAATCCAATATCATTGATTGAAATAGTCTTAATATTTTTTCCCTTTTCTTCTAAGTATTTTTCTATATTAACATTTACAATTCTTAAAATATCTCGTAAACGTCCTAAACTATTCATTCGCTCATTTTCTTTAAGATCTTCATAAGTAGTAATTTCTTCTCTTACACTAAAATAATCATCTTCGGTAAAATCATTTTCTTCTTGTCCATAACGACGCCATTTATATAAGTCTATATTGTATAATTGCTTAAATAAGTTTTTTTTCTCATTAAAGAAAGCTATAAAATCTCTTTTTATTGTGTTATACCTTTCTTGTTTTTTTCTTAATTCTTTTTCTCGTTTATAACTTAATACTTTATTTTTTAGCTCATCATAGACATCTTTGGAATATAAAGTACGATTTTCTCTCAGCAAATACTTTTCTATATCAAAAGTACTATATAATTTTTTATCATTATCACTAAGTTTTTTATAATCATCGATAAAATCATCATAAGCCCTAGCATTTCCTTTTACTTCTTGATCAAACTTTGTTATCTCTTTATAAGCTTCTTTTAAATCTTTAATAGTAAGATTGACATTATCACGATACTTTCGCCATTTATTTAATGAAACTCCATATAATTTGTTTAATTCTTTTTCTTTGGTATCAAAGAAAACAATAAATTCTTCTAAAGCTTCTTTCTTTTCTTGTTCTTTTTGTATTTTTTCAACACCTTTTTTAGCTTCTTCACTTATTATTTCTTCAAAAAAACGATTGTTTTTCTTACCTATTGTTTCGGCTAAAAAAATGTTTCTTTTTGTTTTAAGTTCAGTTTCTAAAGCCAAAATTTCTTTTTTAGCTCTTAAATAATCTTCTTCATAAAAATTATTTTCTTCTAAAGCTAATACTAACCACTTTTCTAAAGTTACTCCAAATTCGTTCTTTAAGATTTTTTCTTTCTCCTTAAAAAATATAATAAATTCTTTTTTTGCTTTTCTATCACGTTCTATTTTTTCTTTTAGTTCTTTTTCTTCTTTTATTTCCAATATTTGTTCTTTTATTTTAGCGTAATCCTCTTTAAAATGAGATAATCTATTTTCTTTGGAAATATAGTTGTCTAAGTTTATTTTAGAAGCAAATAAAGCTTTTTCTTCTTTACTAAATGGACGATAAAATTCAACAAATTCATCATAAGCTCCAGCCTTTTCAGAAATATCTTTTTCATAATCTAGAAGATCATTTTTTACACGTTCTAACATTTCTAAAGAATATTTATCTTTACGATATTTCTTCCACAGATTTAAGTTTACACCATATTTATCTTGTAATTCTTTTTCTTTAGTATCAAAAAAATCATAAAATTTTGTTACAGCTTCTAAATATTTTTGTTCTTCCTTTTTTTCATTTTTTAACTTTTGGAGTTGTTGTTTTAAATCTCTAAAGAAAGTTCTTGTATATTTAGTTCTGTTTTCCTCTTTTAAAAGCTCATTTATATCCGTGATTTCCCCGAGTAGTTCTTTATCACTTTCTGATAAATTGGTATAATAAGCCAAAAACTCGTTAGAAACTTTACTATTTTCTTGAAGATTTTTTTCATAACTTAGAATTCGTTCGCAAACATTATTTAAATCTTCTTCTGTATAATTATAAGCGTTTTCATAATAACTCGTAAAATCGGTTAAAGAAACATTATAAATTGAATTAATTCTTTGTTCTACTTCTAGAAAAAATTTTTTAAATTCTTCAACTATTTGATCTTTCTTGACAATCATTTGACTAAGTGAAGCCCTTTGTTGTTGAAGCTGCCTAGCTGATATTTTCCCTCTATCAATTTTCAAGTCTTCTTTAGCTTGTAGAATATTAAGATCTGGTTCTATACCCTTTAATTTTTCTTTTTCCTCATCCAAAAAAGCTAAAAATATGTCTGCTTCCACGACATTTTCATGAATTTCTTTCAGTTTCTTCTCAATTATATTACGAATTCTTATAAACTCTTCAGCAGCTGTAACCCCTCTATATTGCGGAGCAATTATCTTTTCATCAACAAATGCAGGTAGTTTAGTTATACCCCAATTTAATAATTGTTCTTTAGCTTTTTGGAACGTCTTCAGTAATCTGTCATATTCATTAGCACTATCAACAATGTTAGTAAAACGTTCACTTAATTTTTTTTGTTCTTCTTTATATTCTTTAGCTGTTTTTACTCCTAGATTATCAATATTTAATAATTCTTGATTATATTTAGGACGAACTTTAATATTTTTTTTATCTAATTCTTTTTCTTTCGTTTTTATAAAGTTCACTAATTCATCATAAGCTTTTTCCTTTTTTGTTGTACCATTAATTACTTTTTGGAGCTTGCTTTGATCACTTTTAGAAGATTTTTTATCATTTTCTTGTGTTGTAAATTCTGGATCTTTATTTCTTGGTGGTCTTTCATCTACTTGCTTACTTGGTTCGGCCTTTTTTTCTTCATAAATTTTTTTTAAAAACTTATAAGCTTCTTCGACTTCATCATATTTTTCCCTATTAGCTTTTTCAGAATCTTGATGATATTTTTTTATTAAAATACGACGTTCATGTTTTATTTCATCAAAGGAAGCACCTTCTTCTAAACCTAAAATTTGATATGCTTTTTGTTCAGTCATATTAATCCCTCAAATCAATAATATTACATTTATTATACCATATCTGCAAAGCAATTGCATTTTTAGAAATATTATTTACATTTTCTTTAACAACCACTAAAAAAGAGCTATAGAAACTCTTTTAATTTTTCAACAGCTATTTCTTGCATTTTAACATATTCATTAATAATTTTTATTACTTCCTTATCTAATTCTTTATTGTTTAAAACTTTTCTTCCTTCAATAATTCCCATGTTTGTTCCTTTTAAAAGTAACTCTGCAATTTTAGAATCACTACTATCTGTAAGTGTCTGCATCTCAACCCCATACCATGTCATAATTTTATTCATTGCACTTGTTTCATGAGGTTCATCTTCCTCATTGTATTTATTATAAACTTTGGTTATTTTGTCCTCAATTTTTTTGTAATCAGAGTATTGTTCACTAACAACTTTTTTAAAATTCTTATCTTCAATTTTATCCATGATGCAATCAATCGCATCAATTCCCATGCAAGCCCCTTTATTAATTTCATCTAAGGCATTTATATTCTCTTTCATTTTCATCACCATTATTAGTATGGTTAAAATATTTTTAGTTATACTATTTATTATTAGATAATTTTAATTCTTGGCTTTTTGGATGTAATTCTAACTCAAATTCTTCATCATCGTCACTATTAATATGTTCTACTAATTCTTCTAAAGAAAGAGTTTTTTCTTCTGAACTATTCTGAAATTTATATGTTCTTTCCAAAATTAATCTTTTAGAAAATCCTCCTTTATTTTCTTTTTTTAAATCAGCTTCTTCTATAATATCATTTAATGTAAATCCATGATAATGAGCCGCCGCTCTTATTATTTCTAGCTTATCGGCAAGTTCTTCTTTAATTTCTGCTTTTGAACTCGCTTTTCTTACTTCTTCTAACTCTTCACTATCTTTTTTTAATAAGTAACTCCAATATTCTTCATCACTTAAAACATGGTAAACTGCTTTTTCACCATTCTCCTCGATAATACTAGGTATATTATCTCGAATTAATTTATTATAAACTTTTATGTTCCCAAAAACTATATTAGGATTTTCCATTAAATATTTATCTATAGCTCTAATACTTCTAATTCTTTTTATAACTATTGCTCTTTGGCAATTATATTTACTCTCTAAAAAAGCAAGGAATGTAAGTTCATCAATGTGATGGTGAGAATTATCATAAGTTGCTAGATAATTTTTCATATCACTTAATGGCATATTATAAGCATTTAACAAATATTCTATTTCATTTTTATTGAAATTTTGATTTATTAAACTTAGTAACTCATCTTTAGAGATCTCCATAGAACAATTTTCAAGTAACCATTCTTCTAATTCTATAGCTCTTGCAACTGGTATTTTATTTCTTTTGATCATACATTACACCTCTTCACTACTAATATTTTAGCACAAATAATTAAGTTAAGAAATAACATTTAAAAACTAGCATAATTACATACACTAGTTTCTTCTTTACAAAAAAATATCATCCTTCGACTTTTTTAACTTCTTTTTGTATGTTCTATATCATCAAATAAACCATATTTAGGAAATTCTGGAACAGAAATATTTTGAGATATTTTTATACCTTCTAAAGAACAAGCATTATAAAAGCAATCAAATAAACTCAATTTTATTTTTAAGTGCTTCTTCCATTTCGATTTTTTCATTTTTAATTGTTACCATTTTAAGAATCTCCTCACTTTCTTACAAAACAAAAAATCAATTCTATTTCTAGAATTGATATTTATCATTAAGCTCTAACTATAAAAGTTCGAGCAGATT
>CAOJBM010000052.1 GCA_948329525.1 uncultured Mycoplasmatota bacterium | reverse complement strand
ATTTTACAATGGTTTGTTAAGTTTTTGTGTTTTAAAAGTGATAAACTCCCGTATTAATTTTTGTTATAATTAGTATAGTTGAGATATCATTAGTATTATGATATCTTTTTTATTGGAAGGAGTAGTTCAAATGAAAATATCCGAAATATTTAATATAAAAAGAAAACAGAGTGAATTGGACTTTTCAATTTATGAAAGGTAAAAAGAATAAAGGCGAACCATTTGTAACAAAAAAAGATATTTATGAAAAACAATTAAATTTAAAAAAGGGAGAGATTGCATCTAAAGAATGGTAAGCTACATTTACAGATGCGCATGCAAGAGTCTTTCATAAATTTAAATCAGAAGCAATAACGAAAATGAAATCAATTGAATTTGATGAACAGAAAGAAGAAATTGCAAATTATTTGATTGAATAGTTAAGATCTATAAATCCAGGAAATAAAAGTGCTTCAGAATATCACATTACTATGTTGTGTATATTAGAATTTATTTTTTATCCTGATTTGAGTAACCATAGAAAAGAAGCAGAAATTAATGAAGGAAGAAAGAGAATTGATATTGTATATAACAATACTTCACGTAAAGGATTTCTATATGATTTATATGAAAAATATGATATTCTTGCGCATTTTATTATGGTTAAATGTAAAAATTATTCAAATGATATAGGTAATCAAGAACTTGACCAATTATTAGGAAGGTTTAGTAAACATCGAGGAAAATTTGGAATCTCAACTTCTAGAACATCCAAAGATTACACTACTTTGATTAAAAGATGCAATGATATTTATCGTGATACAGATAATTTAATAATACCATTATTAGATAAAGATATATTGCATATGCTAGAACAAATAAAAAATGGAAATTTTAATATTGGAGTAGATGTTTTATTGCAAAAATATACAGAGATTGTTTTTCCACAATAGAATAGGAGTGTTTTTTTTGAAAGAAGTATTAAATTTTATAAATAGTAATGCTATAATTGCATCGTTTATTACATTAATTATACTACTATCATTCAAATAATATTTAGAAAAAGTGATAGAAGATATAGTGAAAAGCAATATAATAGAAGAGAAAAAGAAAACAATTCGAGAATAAAGCGGAATTAATTGTTGACAATAATATTATAGATGATGGATTAATACCACATATTAATCTCTTTATGACAGATTTTAAAGTTATCAATAATAAGAAAGATGCAGAATTTTATTATTCAAATGATGTTAATAAAAAGAAATATAAGCACTTAATATTCTATATTAAGAATATAGGGAATGCAAATATAAATGAATTATATATATGTGCTACTTCACAAAAAAATACAATGTTATGTAGTATCAATGAAATTAGATTATTTTTTGATAATAATTTTATTAATTATAGCTATGTTTATGATAGAAAGATATTAAAAGGTAAATCAATAAAGATTGATATAGCATATTTAGAGAATAGTAAAATTTGTAATGCATTTAGTAGTGAATTGGCTTTAATATTTAAGGACTCATTTGATAATTTATATGAGCAACCATTTTTTATACAGCAGAATAATTTATACGAACCGCATTTAATATCTTTTGATGATCTAAAAGTATACACGCAAGTAGATACTGCAATTGAATGTTTTAGAAATCCACTAATGTGGAAATAAATAATTTGAGTGATTTTTATTACTATATATTCTTAAATTAAAGCATACCTTTAAATAGGAGGTATGTTTTTTTATGCCAATAAATAAACAATTAAAAATAAGTAATGAATACTTTAGCAATAATGATTTTCATGATATTATATATAATTATTTAATAAAAATGTTTAATATTTCTAATAATGAGTTTGAATTATTCTAAAAATATGTTATATATATTATGTCTTGGAGAACATTTTATATGAATTAATGGATAGGAGGAATATGTACAATAATTTAGTAAGTCCTACTAGTTATAAAGTAGGAATATATATAAGATTGTCTCAAGAAGATTCTGATAAAAAATATGAATCAGATAGTGAGAGCGTTGTTAATCAAAGAAATATATTAACATCTTATTTAAAAGTTAATAATTATATTTTAACAGAAGAATATATTGATGATGGATATTCAGGTACAAATTTTGATAGACCTGGATTTCATAAATTAATAGAGGATATCAACAATAAAAAAATAAACATGGTAATAGTAAAAGATTTATCTAGGCTTGGAAGAGATCATGTTATGACAGGATATTATATAGAAACATTTTTTCCTGAAAATGAAGTAAGATTTATTTCAGTTATGGAAAATTATGATAGTGCAAAAAGGCAAGCTAGTAATGATTCGTCAACATTTATTGTTGCTTGTAATGACTATTATAGTAAACAAAATTCTTACAAGATTAGGGATGTACTTCATTCTAAGAAAGTTGCTGGTGATTTTATTGGAAGTAAGCCATCTTATGGTTATATGAGAGATCCTAACGATAAAGGACATTTAATACCAGATCCAAAAGTTTGCGATAATGTTAGAAATATATTTAAATGGTTTGGAGAAGGTTTAAATTTAAAAGAAATAGCTGATAGATTAAATAACTTAGGAATAGAAACACCTAGCACTTACAAAAATACAACTAGAAAAATTGAAAAATGGAATTATGATACTGTTAAATCAATACTGCAAAATAGGATTTATACTGGAGATATGGTTCAAAATAAAGAAACTAAAATAAACTATAAATCTAAGAAGAGAATACATTTAGATGAACAAAATTGGATAATAGTTGAAAATACTCATGAACCTTTAATTGATAAAGAAACTTTTTTTGAAATAAATAATAAAGGGAGATATACAATACCGAAAACTAAAACAAAGAGAGAAAAAAGATTATTAGAAAATCTCTTTATTTGCAACGAGTGTGGTAATAGTTTAACGATTAATTATCGAGATTCAAAAGATTGCTGGAGTATTAATTGTAATCGATTTACTAGATATTCAATTAATAACAGATGTGTTTCACATTATATGCTTTATAATCCATTAGAGGAATTGATTTTAAAGCAAGTAAAAAATACTTTAGATAAATTTATGAAAGAATTAGATATAGAAAATTTAGCTAATGAGGTTTATAAAAGATTAAATAGTGAACAAAGCAATAACTTCAAGGAATTAGATAAATTAATTGAAAAAAGAGAAAGATGTCATAAAAAATTAGCTATAATGTATAATGATAAACTTGAAAATAAAATTGAACCTTATACTTATGATTTACTTAAGCAGACTATTGATAAAGAAATAGAAGAATTAAATGCTAGTATAAAAAAATTAGAAAATCTTAAAAAAGAAAAAATAGTATATAATACTAAATTACCAGATATCGTTGATAGGATAAAAGAATTATTAGATTTAGAACATCCAACAAGAGAGCTTTTATTAGATGTTATAGACAAAATTGTAATCGATAAAGATAGAAACATAGAAATCTTTTATAGATTTGGAATTGCTAAAAATGACAAATTAAAGAATATTAATTGATTTTTTTAGTTCATTGGGCTAGGCATTCCTTGAGTACGAGGTGGCGATGGTGCTGAAGTAATATATGCTCTTAGAAATAGTGATACTTTATCTAAAAAAATAGCATCAGAAATTGAAAATAGCGGCCAAAATGTAAGAAAATACTACCAAAGAAGACTTCCAAGTGATCCTAGCAAAGATTATTACTACATTTTAAGAGAAACTCCCAATACTCAAGCATTAATTGTAGAATATGGTTTTTTAGATAGCACAGGAGATGATGTATCGCAACTTAAAAACAATTGGGAAAAGTATGCAGAAGCGGTTGTAAAAGCACTAGCCAATTATATAGGAGTTCCATATACCAATCAAAATGTAGGAACTTACTATGTAGTGAAAAGTGGAGATTCATTATGGAGCATAGCTAATAAATATGGGACAACTGTGGCTAAATTAAAAGAATTAAATAACTTAACAAGTAATAGTTTAAGTGTAGGACAAACTTTATTAGTTAAAGAATTACCGACTTCAAATGATGCAAATTATTATATAGTAAAAAGTGGAGATACTTTATATGGAATAGCCAAAAAATACAATATGAGTGTAGATGAGTTAAAAAAACTAAATAACTTAACAACAAATTCTTTAACAATTAACCAAAGATTATTAATAAAAAATGACAATAATGTAGGTGAAGTAACGCCCCCAACTTCAAATTATAATACGTATACTGTAGTTAAAGGAGATAGTCTATGGAGTATTTCTAAAAAATTTAATACAAGTGTGGATAACTTAATAAATATTAACAACTTAAAAAATAATAATCTATCAATTGGACAAAAGTTATTAGTTCCAATATCAAATACATTGAAAACTTATACAGTAAAAAGTGGTGACAATTTATATTCTATAGCAAGAACTTATGGTACTACTGTTACTGATATAATAAACTTAAATAATTTAAAAAGTACTACCTTAAGCATTGGGCAAGTCTTGCAAATACCTTAGGAAAGAAATTTCCTTTTTTTATTCAAATAAAAAGAGTATCAACTCTTAATATAATTCTTTACATATCCCTTGTTTTGGCCTATAAAAACAATGATTTTTATACTTTCCAGCAAAAGGTTGATCATACCAAGTATTTTTACAGCTTACATTATTACCAGGAAAGTAAAACCATAATGAGTGTGTTGCTGGATGATAATATTCACCATTTAATATTCTTTTAGCTAAGTTTTTTTCTAAAGTAGTTGGACTTGACTGAAATAAAGAACTTTTTGTCCCACTAAATTGATTAGGTTGATATATTACATCAGTTAAGTTTCTTACATTTTTAAAAGTTAAGCAATTAACTAATACACGATTAACTACAACATTACCAACCATGAGCATTCCTAAATTTCCTTCTCCTAAAGCTTCGGCTCTCATAATTCTGGCAAGTAAATCAAGTTCTTTAGTTGAATAACTAATTAACATAAACATTCTCCTTAATAGTAAATTATATGTTTTTATAAGAATTGATTGCTAAAAATCATTATAAACTATTGCTATTTTAACTTAATTTTTATATAATATTTTTATTGAAACAATTTAGGGGATTAGTTTAATGGAAAAATGAGTGTCTCCAAAACCAAGAGCATACCATTAAAAATTCTCGGTAAATAAAGAGAAAATTAAGTATTTCAAAAATTGGAGTTTGCCTGCCAATTTAAAGTGGTGAAAATAATTTGAAACGAAATTAAACAAGATAAATGAAGATGTTTCAAAGTCAATTTAGGGGTATAGTTCAGTTGGTAGAACGTCGGTCTCCAAAACCGAATGTCGTGAGTTCAAGTCTTGCTACCCCTGCCAAGAAATTACCAAGCTATATGCTTGTTTAATAGGGAATTAATAGAAATATTAGTTCTTTTTTTTGTACAAAAATAGGAAGGAGAGGAATAAAAGTGAGTACATTTAAAATTAATAAAAATAAAGATTTTACGATAATGAGCAATTATCATTTAAGAGATAAATTTTTATCTCTTAAAGCAAAAGGATTGCTATCTTTTATGTTTTCGCTCCCAAGTGATTGGGATTATTCGCTAAAAGGGTTAGTTTCTATATGCAAAGAAAATAAAGATGCGATAAGGTCAACATTAAATGAGTTAAAGATTAATTATTATCTTCAAATAGAACCTTGTCGTAATGAAAACGGCAAGTTTGAGTATAATTATATTATTTATGAGAAACCTTTTAAAATGAGGCATAAAACACAAAATTTACCGAATACGGGTTTTCCGGATACGGTTGAACCGAATACGGAGAACCCGCCACAAATAAATACTAAAGAACAAATAGATAAATTAGATAAAACAAGAGCAAGCCCTCAAGATAATGAAATAGAAGAAGTTAGACATAATATACTTACACAAGAATTAATAAACTTAAATTATATAAGTGAAGATGATGCATCTTCTTTTTATTATGATGATTTATTTAGCAAATATTTAAGTGAAGGTCATAACTATAAGGAACTATATGGAGCTATTCACTATATCGTTCCACGAGTTATTAGTAGAAATTTCATTGATGAAGAGGGCAATGAGATAACGAATAAATATGGATATTTTAAAAAATCTGTGGAATCTAATTTTAGTAGATTTGAATTTTATTCTAAAGATTTGTATGCTGATGATGAATGGAAGCAATATTTTAAAGATGAAGGAAGGTGATAAAATGGAAAAGTGTGAAATTATTGCTATTGCAAATCAAAAAGGTGGAGTAGGAAAAACAACAACTACTTTCAATTTAGGAGTTGCTCTTGCTAATGAAGGTAAAAAAGTTTTATTAGTAGATGCTGACCCTCAAGCAGATTTAACTACTTATATGGGATATCACAATACTGATAAATTATATCCAACAATATCAACGTTAATGAAAAGGTCTATTATGGATGAAAATATAAATACTTTTGAATCTATTATTCAGCATGATGAAGGAGTAGACCTTATTCCAGCATGTCTTGAACTAGCTACTATGGAAGTTAGTTTAGTTAATGCAAAGAGTAGAGAATATACTTTAAGAAATTGTTTATCAGAAGTTAAGACTAAATATGATTATATTCTTATTGATTGTATGCCAAGTCTTGGAATGATAACAATTAATGCCTTAGCAAGTGCTGATAAAGTAATAATTCCTGTTCAATCTGAATTTTTGGCAGCTAAAGGTATGAATCATTTAATGAATAGTGTTATAAGTGTTAGAAAAAAAATAAATTCCAACTTACAAGTTGGAGGAATAATTTTAACAATGGTTGATAAAAGAACTAATTTATCTAAAGAAATATCTAATGAATTAAAAGACTCTTATGGAAAAGTATTTAAACTATTTAATACACAGATACCAAAAGCTATTAAAGCTGCCGAATCTACAAGAACAGGTCAAAGTATATTAACATACGATAAGAATAGTAAGGTTTCTCAAAGTTATATGGAGTTGGGAAAGGAGGTAATAGACTATGAGCGAGAAGAAAAAACAAGAAATACCAATGTCGTTCGAGATAGATGATTTCTTTTCAACTCAAGATGAAAGAGATGATAAAACCAAAGAAAAAATTGAAGAAATCGATATATCTTTAATTGATAATTTTGAAAAGCACCCATTTAAAGTGGTAGAAAATGATGAATTAAAATTGTTGCAAGAGAGTATAAAAGCTAATGGTTTATTATCTCCTACTATTGTAAGAAAAAAAGATAACAATAGATACGAAATGGTTTCTGGACACCGAAGAAAAAGAGCTTGTCAGTTACTAGGTTATGAAAAAATCCCATGTGTAGTTAAAGATTTAACGGATGATGAAGCTACAATTATTATGGTTGATAGTAATTTACAACAAAGACAAAAGTTGTTACCTTCAGAAAAAGCATTTGCTTATAAAATGAAATATGAAGCTATTAAACATCAAGGAACTTCATTACAACAAAATATAACTTCGTGTCCAGTGGGCACGAAGATAAGAAGTGACAATCTACTTGCTGAAGAAGTTGGAGAAAGTGCTAGGCAAATTCAAAGGTATATAAGATTAACTTATTTGATTCCAGAATTATTAGTCATGGCAGACAATAATGAATTAAAAATTGAACCTTCTATGGCATTAAGACCAGCTGTTGAAATATCATATCTTAATGAAAAAGAGCAGCAACTTTTATCTAAATATATTGAAATGAATTTAGTAACACCTACTGTTTCACAAGCACAAGATATTAAAAAATTAAGTGAAGAAGGTAAACTAAATGAAATCTTATTAAATGAAATTATGGATAAGGAAAAACCTAATCAAGTACCTAATTTTAAAATTCAAGAGAGTAAACTTTTTAATGTTTTGCCCAAGAACATTGAAAGGGAAAAAATAGAAGATTTTGTTTTAAAGGCTTGTAGTTATTATTCAAAACATTTAAAACAAAGAAATATAGAAAGATAAAAAATTATTTGACATTTATTATATTGGGCGATAAAATTTTTGCAAAGAGGTGAATAAATATGCGAAAGAAGAAAATTATTATAATTGTAAGTATTATACTAACTATATTAATAGGAATTTCATTAAGTTATTTCTTCTTAAAAAAAGATAATGCAAAAGAAGAAGTAAAAGAAGAAACACAAAAAGAAACTATTCTTTTAAAAGAAAATTTAAATTATGAGATTAATAGTGAAGTGAAGTTATTATCATTAGTTAGTGAAGATAACAAAGTAAAAATTTTGAGTGAAGATGAATTAATTGATACTTCTACACTTGGCGAGAAAGAAGTGACTATTAAATATGAGGTAGAAGAACAAGAAGAAACAGAAGCATTTAAAATAACTATTGTTGATACTGAAGCTCCTATTATAGAATGTAAGAAAGAATTAACAACTATAGTAGGAACAGAAATAGACTTGTTAAAAGATGTTAAAGTTATTGATAATTCAAAAGAAGAAATTCAAGCTACTATTGAGGGCGAGTATAGTTTTGAAAAAGAGGGAACATATAACCTTAAATATGTTGCAACTGATAGTAGTAATAATAAAACTGAAGAAGAGTTTGTATTAAAAGTCAACAAGAAGCAAACTACTACAACAAATACTAAACCATCAAATAATAATAGTAGTAATAAAAATAATAATTCTACTACAAATACAAAGCCAAATCCTAGTAAACCATCAAATGAAAATTCATCTTCTTCATCTACTATTCAAGATAAACCATGGGAAAAGTATGGCATGACAGAGGACCAATATTATAATAAACCAATGTGGTCTTGGGCAAGAGTTGATTTTTCTGTAGAAGAATATGGAACAGAAGAGAATTGCTTAAATGCTTGTAGGGCAAAGGCTTTAGAACATAAATCTGATGAAAGTGGTATTGGTGTTCAAACAAATTGTTCAACTATAAATAGTACATCAGGAAGATTTTTAGGTGTAATGTTAATAATTAAAGAAACAAAAGTAAATTAGGAGCTTGTAAAAGCTTTTTTTATGAAATTAATAAAAGAAAGAAGGAAAAAAATGAAAGGAAAATTAAAAAGAAAAAAATTAATTTTGTACTTAATAATGTTGCTATTGAGTACTTTTTTTTTAAATAACAATGTAAAAGCAGAATCTATATATATTGGAGATTATGTAAAACCAACGTTTTATTATAAACACAAGAAAGGTAGTTATGTTTCATATCAAACTGCTCAGTATATCATAAGACGTTCTGACGGAACGTTTGTGTATTGTGTACAACCATTACTTAGAGTAGATGATAAAGCTAATTATCAAGTAACCGAAAGTGATTATCAAACAATTTTAAATATTACTCCTGATGTCTGGTTCAAATTATCTCAAATAGCATATTATGGCTATAATTATAATGAAAATGGTTATAATCATACATCTTCGAAGTGGTATGTAGCGACTCAAATGTTAATTTGGCAAACTGTTGACCCAAGTGTTGAAAGTTATTTTACTTCTAGTTTGAATGGAACAAAAAATGAATCCATTTTAAAGAGTGAAATGAATGAGATAATGAATTTAGTTAATAACCATTCAATTTATCCAAATTTAAAAAATATTCCATCTATTATGAATATTGGCGATAGTGTTAATATAATTGATACAAATAATGTATTAAATATTTTTGATTTATTAAACGTATCTGGTGGATTAGTTTCAAAAAAAAATAATGAAATCATTATAACAGCTACAGTAGTTGGAAATATTTCATTTGCACTTCAAAAAAATTTAAATTTTTATAAGGAATTAACAAAGTTATATTATGCAAAAGATGCTCAGTCAGTAATGAGTGCAGGAAATTTAGACCCTATGGATATATCATTTAATATTAAAGTAATAGGTGGTCGTGTAACTCTTAATAAAGTTGATAGTGGAACTATAAGACCTGTTCCAGAGGGGAACGCGAGTTTAAAAGATGCTGTTTATGGTATATATAAAACTGATGGTACTAAAATAGGTGAATTAGTTACTGATTCAAATGGAGTAGCTACTAGTGACTATCTTCCAAGTTTAGGAAACTATTACTTACAAGAAATTTTGGCAAGTAAAGGCTATAAAATTGACCCTACAAGATACAATTTTACTATCTCTGCTGATAACTTAAATCCAACGATACAAGTTAAAGAACAAGTTATTAAGAATCGAATAAAAATATTAAAACAATATGGTTATGTCGATGGAACAACACAATTTTTGAATGCTGAATCAGGAATTGTCTTTGAAATATATAATTCTGGTAATGTAAAGTATAGTGAAATTACAACTGACAAAAATGGTTATGCTGAGATTGAACTTCCTTACGGAGTATATAAATTTCATCAAAAAAATACAACCACAGGTTTTGAAAAAATCTATGATTTTTATGTCACAGTTGATGAAAATAGTGAAGAAATGCAATATTACAATATTTTAAATAATAAGATAGCTGCATATTTGCAAGTCTTAAAGATTGATAGTGAGACAGGCAAGACAATTGCTATTAAGGATACTACATTTAAAATATTAAATACTGATACCAATCAATATGTATCTCAATATGTGGCAGGCGAAGTGTATAGTGAGTTTAAGACTAATGAGCAAGGTATAATGATTACTTATTTAAAATTGGAAGCAGGCAACTATAAGTTAATAGAAGTTTCAAGTCCTTTTGGATATTTATTAAGTCAAGCTGATTTATCTTTTTCAATTGGTGATGGTACAAAATACAACTATACACCTTATGGTGCTTTCGTAACTATTCGTTTTGAAAATAAGCCTATAAAAGGTCAAATTGAGATTCACAAAAAAGGTGAATCTTTTATTATTGGCGATGGAAACTTCACTTATGAAGAAAAACCATTAAAAAATGTTACTTATGAAATTTATGCTAAAGAAAATATATTATCATCAGACAAACAAACTTTATACTATAAAAAAGGACAATTAGTAGATAGAATTACAACTGATGAATTTGGTTATGCTATTAGCAAAAAACTTTATTTGGGAACTTATTATTTAGTCGAAGTTGAAACAGATGAAGAACATATCTTAGATAGTAAAGAATATGTGTTTACTCTAAAAGAAGTAAATAATACAACTCCAATTGTTTATGAATCATATAGTGCTATAAATTATCTAAAAAAAGTACTATTGAATTTACAAAAACAGATTTAGTTACTGGGGAAGTTATTCCAAATACAATTATAGAAATTTATACTGAAGATAATAAGTTAATTTATACTGGAAAGACTGATGAAAAAGGGAAAATAGTTATTTCTAATTTAAAAGTTGGGAAATATTATATTATTGAGAAAGAACCTAGTACAGGATACGTATTAACTAATGAAAAGGTTTATTTTGAAATTAAAGATAATGGCGAAATAGTAAAAGCTAATATGACTAACGAAAAAATAAAGTCAAAAATAAAGATTTACAAAACTGATGAAAAAGGTAATTCGCTTGCAGGTGTTAAAATAGGTGTTTTTGACTTAGATGGAAATTTAATTAATTACTATATTACTAATAATGAAGGTATCGTTGAATTAGAATTAACTTTTGGAAAATACTACTATCAAGAACTTGAAAGCATTGAAGGCTATGAACTTAATGATGAAAAGATTTATTTTGAGGTTACTACTAATGGTGCTATTATTGAAAAAACACTTATTAATCAAACTATATCTGATATTCCTTATACAGGTGTTGCTGAAAGATATTATTTTGAAGTTTTAGGTACAATTTTTATGCTAATTGCTTTTGGAGTAATTATTTATGATAATAGAAAAAAATAGTTTTAAAGATAATAAAAGAAAGAACCGATTAACTAAAATTGGTTCTTTACTTCTTATTTTAGGATTTTTCGCCTTTAGTAGTAAATATATTTATAATTATTTCTTATTAAAAAATGAAGAATATTTAATTAAATCTTTTTTTGATGAACAAAAAGAAATAAATAATGAAGTTAATTTTGATGATAATATTGAACACCAAAACAAAAAAGATTATAAAAATAAAATAAAAAAAACAAACTATTTTGCAGTAATAAAAATCCCTAAAATTAATTTAGAGAAGGGCTTATGTAATAAAAATACAAACTGTAATAATGTTAATAAAAATATTCTCGTTCTTAATGAATCTGATATGCCTGATAAAGAAAAAGGAAATTTTATTTTAGCTGGACATTCAGGAATTGGAAGAAATGCTTATTTTAAAAATCTTTATAAACTTAATATAGATGATGAAATAAGTGTTTTTTATAATAGCAATGAGTATAAATACAAGGTGGTTAATCAATACGAAATTGAAAATACAGGAACTGTTAATATTGTAAGAAACAAAGCTGAAACTACTTTAACATTAATTACTTGTAGTAAAAATACCAAAAATCAAACAATCATTATATGTGAGTTATATAATTAAGTTAAATATTATTATTGAGAGGAGATAGAGTATGAATAAAGATAAAATACTAAAAGAACGATTAAAAGTATTTGAAAAATTATTAAATGCTGGTTATAACACTGATAAAAAAATAATGGATATGAAGATAGAAAAAATTATTTTGTTATCTAATTTTTCAAGAGCAGAACTTATGATAGCTGTTGAAATAAAGCAAGCATTAATAAGTAAAACATTGATTTCATTTTTTAGTGGAATAGATAAAAAAGATTAAAAAAATAATTATAAAAGAGGTGATGTAATCTTTTGATTTTGCACATTTTTAAATTATATATGAATTTGATAAAATGAGTAAGAGGTGAAAAAATTGAGAAAAATATTAAAAATTGATGAAGGAATTCTAAAGCCTTTTTTTGAATCTTACTCTGAAATGAAATATGATATTTTAATGAAATTAAAAAAAACTAATAAAGAATATAGAGATTTATTAGATAAAAAAGAAAAAATATTAGATGAGTTTCCTAATTTAAGAGATATAATAGAGTTTGATTATAACAAGGCATTATCAAAAGAAGAAGCAAAAGGATTTGTTGAACTTTAAAATTTATTGCTATGGCAACATTCAATAGAACAAGAAGAATTATATTTAAAAGGTATCGAAACAGGATATCTAATATTTAAAAAAATTGGATTAATAGAAGATTAGAC
>CAOJBM010000051.1 GCA_948329525.1 uncultured Mycoplasmatota bacterium | reverse complement strand
ATTTAAAAGAACATAAAAAGGAATTAAAGGCTTTAAGTTTTAAAGACCTAAATGTTTATAATACTTTAGCAGTTTTGTTAAAAGAAAGTTCTTTAATTGATTTATATTTAGATAATGCCAAAGAATTAGAAAAATTAAAAGTGGCAAGTATTAGGTATTTATCTCCCAAAGATAATGAACTTGATTATAGCATTTATAGAGATATTAATGGAGATATTATTAACATAAGAAAATATTATACAGATGGAAATATTTGTGTAGGAGAAGAAACTCTGGAAGATGAAGAATTCTTATATAGTAAAATACCACTATATATTTCTAGTCCTTCGTTTATATTAGAAGTTAGTAATAATGAAAGTTTTTATTCCTATAGAGCAATTATGATAAAAGATTTCACTTTTGATAGTAGTAAATTACCAACAAAAGAAGAGTTAGAAAGTTATGAAGTTCCAAGGTCTTTAATTTTAACAGACGATAAATAATTTAAAGAGCCTAAACAAGTTTTCTTAAGTAACATACAATAAATTAAGAAAGGGAGTAATTTATTTATGTTATTAAGAAACAATAGATGTTATGAAAGACCTAGTATGAATTATGAACAAAATACTACTATGAGTATGGAAGGTGTTATGCCTGATGCTATGCCTATGCCTGAAGCTGGTATGAATGCATGCCCTATGCAAGCATCATGTCCACCAGTTTATGAATGCCCTCAAGAGCGAGTATGTCATAGACAAACAGTTATAGAAGTACCTCATATTGTTCCAGTTAATACTAGAATAATTAATCATCAAATTTATCATCATACTTATAGTCCTTGTTTCACAGCTTGTGAAGAAACTGAAATATCAAATGTTTACGACAATAAATGTTGTCTATAAAAATCTCGGATGAGATTTTTTAATTTTGGGGTAAAAAATATGTTTTTAGAATAGTGATTAAAAGTGGATTTAGTGGTAAAATAAATATAACGAAACTTTAGAAAGAAAGTGACTTTATGAACAAAAATCAAAAATTAACTGAAGAAGAAATTCAAGCTAGAATTAGAGAAGTTAATGGAACAATGGCTCAAGAAGGAATGCCTTTAACTAAAGAATTAAAACAAAAATTATATGATTGATTATCTGGAACAACAACATATGAAAATGAAAGAAAAAAATATTAGAAAAGTATAGGAAAATATATGGATAGATATAAGCATAGTTATGAAAAAACTGCTAATTATTGTTATAAAGGTACAGATGTATTAATCAATAACTTAAATATTACAAATGACAAAAATTTGTTTGAAGCGGAAAGAATACTTGTAATGTTTAGAACATCTGAGTTACAAGATAATCAAATCAATGGGAATTTTGATTTTAAATGCCTAAAATCTATTCATAAATATTTGTTTCAAGATATTTATAGATGGGCTGGAGATATAAGAAATTGTAATATTGCTAATCAAGATTTATTTTGTTTAAGTGATTATATCGAAAACTTTGCCAGAGAAATTTTTTGCTAAGTTAAAAATAGAAAAATATTTTATATGATATGATAATGATACTGCTTTAGAAAAATTAGTAGATTTATTTGCAGATATTAATGCTTTACAACCTTTTCGGGAAGAAAATGGTCTGATAGTATTAATGGTAATTATGAAAAGTTAAGAAATATGTTTAAGAGTAATAGTCATTTTTTAAATACCAAAGAAAGAAAAGAATGTATAGATTTATATTGTTCTATTGATATAAAGAAAATTATTGAAGATTAGTAAATTTTTTAACAATATAACATTTCTTATGTTATAATTTTTATAGGTGGTAACATGAAAAAAAATGGATATACTTTAATTGAATTATTAGTTGTTATTGGAATCTTAGGTATTGTTGCTTTTGTTGTTATAAGCAATACTACTTATGCTTTTAAAGATAATACTGAAGAAATATATGAGGAGAATCAAGAACCGATAATAATACGACAAGCTGTTGAATACGGGAAAGTTCTTGAAAGGGCTCCTGAAGAGCAAGAAAAAATCATCTCTGTTTATGACCTATTAGATAAAGGATACTTAGCACCTAATAGTGGAGATGATGATTATGTTGATGTTCGTACAGGGGTAAGTATGAAAGATATAAATATAAAGATAATGTATGGAGAAGAAATAACAGCAGAGATAATCAATCAATAATTTGTCAAATTAATGTCAAAATAATAGTAAAGTCTTTATAAAAATAGTAAATATATAGTATATTATTATTGTAAGGACGTGATTAATATGTTATTTCCATCAATTGATAAACTTCTTAATATTGTAGATTCCAAGTATAAGTTAGTTCATATTGCATCAAGAAGAAGTAAAGGTATGCTTGAAAATAAACATTATCAATTAAAAGAAGGAGAATATGAGAATAAAAAAGAGATAGGAAGAGCATTAGAAGAATTAGAAAAAGGCCTAATTGTTATAAAGCAATAGTGCTAAAATAAAAGGAACTTGTAAAAAGCCTTTTTTTGTGATATATTGAATATGTCAAGGAAACTTGAATACAATAAAAAAGAGGAACATTCGGTTTTGCAAGTGAATGTCGTCTCAAAATTAATCGAATCGACACTCGATAATAGCTGAAAGAGTGTCTATTTTTTTATTGCTAACACCAGTAAGGTAGAAAGTAACAAAATGATAGTAATGAGCTTTAGAACTTTCAAAATGAAAGTTTTAGTTTTCATCAATATCTACCTCCTTTCTTTCTAGAAGATTGGAGGACGACACTCACATCAATGTTCCTATTAAAATTATATAATAATTAATTTTTTAAAAACAAGCGAACAATTAATATTTTTGCTAAAAACAATTAATATTTTTGCTAAAAACATTGAACATATTTTAATAATTTGCTATTATTGATTTAGGAGGTTTAGGAAAAATGGAACTAAAAACAAGTAAAGAATTAGAAAGCTCAGCTTATAGATGCTTATTTGAATATGTAAAAAAGGAAGGAGTCGAACCTGCTTTAGAATTATTTAAAAATATTGATGATTTTTATTCTGATATAAATACTTTATTAAGTGACTCAATACTTTTGGGAAAAAATGATTTAATCAAAATTAATAGAAGAAATAGAGATATAGTTAAATATATAAGAGAACATAAAAAAGATATGAAACGACTTCGTTTTACAGGTAAAAATGTTTTAACGGAATTAAATAGTTTACAAGAAGATAATACTCTAATAGAGTTATATTTGGAAAATGCAAGAAAGTTAGAAGATTTAAAAGTCTCAGATATAGCATTTGTTGATTTTTTTGATATTGAATCTTATTGTGGAATTTATCGAAATGATGAAGGTCAAATTATCAGGATACAGAAAACTTATACTGATGGTGAAATAGATGAAGTTTTTGAAGAAGAAGTAAAAGATAAATTGTTTAATTATAGTAAAATTCCATATAGGCTAAATAGAAAAGGAACAACATTCTCTTTAAGAGCAGAGAATACTGAAAATGGATATTCAATTAGACAAATTGAAATTAATGGCTTCGGCTTTAATGGCGATAAACTACCAACCGAAGAAGAAATAAGTAGTTATGAAATACCTATGCAACTAATAAAAAAATAATCGTAGCAATTACGATTTTTTTGTGCCATAAAAAAACTACCAATAAGTAGTAAATATTTAATTATGCAGCTTCTTTATTCATAGTCCTAGCTTCTCTAGCACTAATAACCACTTTTACTCCATTAATAGTTTTCTTTTGTAAATTAGGTTTTTGTGCATGTTTTGTAGCATTAAGGGCATGACTTCTTCTATTTCCATGTAAAGGTTTTTTTGTTGTAACTTTTTTTGCCATTATTTCTGCCTCCTCTTTGTAAACTTCTTTAATGACTTTACCATATTATAGTCGCAAAGTCAAATAAAATGCACTAAAAATTATCAAATCATGTTATAATTTAATTAATATGGGTGGTGATGTTATGTATATTCCATTAGGTGTTAAAACTGATAATTCTCTACTTCAAAGTTTAATTAAAATTAAAGATTTAATTCCTTTTTTGAAAGAACATAAAATTACTGCTTGTGGTATTTTAGATAATCGCTTATATGGAGTGATGGATTTTTATTTTAATTGTAAAAATAATGATATTAAACCAATTATTGGACTTGATGTTCTTATAAACCAAAAACATCTTTATTTATATGCTAAAAATTATGATGGTTATAAAAGTTTATTAAAAATAAATAGTGTTATAGAAGAAAGAGAATTAACTATTATTGATTTAAAAGAACATAATAGCGAAGTTTTATGTATTCTACCTTTTGAATCTTATCTTTTTTATGATGAAATTAAAAATATTTTTGGGGATGTTTATCTAGGATATTGTAGTGATTTTGAAAAGAATAATGCCAAAGTTATTACAAAAAATTTAGTTTTTATAAATGTTATACTTAGTTTTACTAGTGAAGACACAAAATATATTGATTACTTACATCGTATTGATAACTTAGAATGTCCTTTAGGCGATTATGAAAAAAATTATTATCTCAATGCTTTAGAAAATGATGCTAAAACAATCGAAGAAGTAGTTGAACTTTTAAATGTCGAAATACCAACTAATGGAAGATTTATTCCGCATTATGATACTAAAATAGAAGACTCCTATAATTATTTGGTAACTCTTGCTAAAAAAGGACTAGTAAAAAGATTAAATAATAATCTAAAAGAGGAATATGTTACAAGATTAAAATATGAACTATCAGTAATTAAAAACATGGGATTTGTAGATTACTTTTTAATTGTTTATGACTATGTGAAATTTGCTAAAAAAAATGGCATTGTTGTGGGACCAGGAAGGGGTAGTGCCGCTGGTTCATTAGTTAGTTACGTTTTAGGTATTACGAATATCGACCCTTTAAAATATGATTTGTTATTTGAACGATTTTTAAATCCTGAACGAATAACAATGCCTGATATTGATTTAGACTTTGAATTTACAAGAAGAGAAGAAGTAATTGATTATGTCAGAAAACGATATGGAGAAAGAAGAGTTGCTAATATTTTAACATTTAGTAATTTAAGTAGCAGACAAGTAGTTAAAGATGTTGGTAAAGTCCTAGGAGTAAATCCAACATTAACAGATAGATTAGCTTCTTTCTTTGTAGCCAAAGATGATTTAAAAACTAATTATTTATTACCAAAAGTTAAAGAAATTCTTTCTCATAGCAAAGAATTACAAAAAGTTTATAAAGTAAGTTTGAAATTAGAAGGACTAAAAAGACAAACAAGTACACATGCTGCTGGTGTGGTAATTTCATCTAAAGACTTAGATGAAATTATCCCAATAAGTATCAATGAAGGGACTATTCAAACTGGTATTGTTATGGATTATTTAGAAACTTTAGGATTGTTAAAAATGGATTTTTTAGCTTTGAAAAATTTAACAATTATCAAAGAAGTTTTAGAGTTAATAAAAGAAAATACAAATGAAGTAATAGACCTCAATACAATCCCTTTAGATGATAAAGAAACAATTGCTTTATTTAATCGAGTTGATACAGAAGGAATTTTTCAATTTGAAAGTAAAGGAATGAAAAACTTTTTAAGAAAATTAAAAGTTCAACAATTTAGTGATTTAGTAGCTGCAGAAGCTTTATTTCGACCTGGTCCAATGTCGAATATTGATAACTTTATTGCAAGAAAAGAAGGAAGACAAAAAATAACTTATCTTGTTAAAGAATTAGAAAGTATTTTAAAAGATACTTATGGGATTATGATATATCAGGAACAAATTATGCAAGTATTAGTTGTAATGGGTGATTATTCTTTTGCCGAAGCTGATAATATAAGGCGAGCAATGAGTAAGAAGAAAAAAGAAGTAATGGAAGGTGAGAGAGAAAAGTTTGTTACTAGGGCTATAAATAAAGGTTATGAAAAAGTTAAAGCCGAAGAAGTTTATGACTTAGTTTTGAAATTTGCTGACTTTGGATTTAATAAAGCCCATTCCGTTTCTTATGCCTTAATCGGATATCAAATGGGATATTTAAAGAGTCATTATCCTATCTATTTTGTGGCTAATCTTCTTAATATGAATATTGGTTCAGAAATTAAAACAAGAGACTATATTAAAGAAGCAAGAAAGAATAATATTCGTATTTATAAACCTGATATTAATAAAAGCATTAATAAATATTTAATTAAAGATTACAATTTATTATTGCCTTTATCTATTATAAAAAATGTTGGGACAGTTGCAGCTGATGGTATTATCAAAGAAAGAGAAGAAAATGGGGAATATAAAGACTTCTTTGATTTTGTAGCGAGAACTTATGGTAAATGCATTAATAGAAGAACCCTAGAATATTTAATCGATGCTTCTGTATTTAAAGCATTTCAAGAAAATCATGCAACACTAAAAGCTAACATTGATAGCGCTATTAACTATGCGGAATTAAGAGAAAACTTAGATGAATCTTTAATTATGAAACCAACAATGGAGTATAAAGATGAGGAAGACGAAAGTATCTTAATAAGTAAAGAGTTAGAATCTTATGGTTTTTATGTTAGTAATCATCCTGCTAGTAAGTATAGTGGAAATAATATTGTAAAGATAGAAAATGCTCCAAAATTTTTTGACAAATATATTAAAACTATTGTTATAATAAATAGTATTTATAAGATTAAAACCAAAAATGGCGAAGAAATGGCTTTTGTTGAGGCAGCTGATGAAACAGGAAGTATGACTTATGTCATTTTCCCAAAAAGGAAACAATTATTATTGATGTTAGAGAAAAACAAATTATATGAAATTACAGGTCAAGTAACAAGAAGGATGGATAAATATCAAATAGTTATTACAAACGTTGTAAATATATAGAGGGAGTATGCAGTATGAATAATATGTTAGAAAAATTTTTGACAAGTATTGGATTTGATTATAGTGAAGAGTTAAGTAGCATTCAAATAAAGAAAGTAATTGTGAATAAAGAAAAAGAAGAATTTACTGTTTATTTGGGTAGCGAAAATCCATTACCTCCTAGTGTTGCTCTATCCCTTTTAGAAGCTAGTAAAAATGGTATTAATGGTAAGAATAAATGTAATATCATCTTTTCCTATGAAAACTTAACTGATGATGATATTTTAGCTTGCTTTAAATATTTAGTTAAAGAACTAACCAAAGAAAGAGTTTCTTTAGTATCTTTATTAAATGGTAATATAACTATTCTTGATGACAAAATAACGATTGAAGTTGATAGTAAATTTGAAGAATTTGATATGTTTGAAGAAGAAATACCATATCTTGTTAAACAGCTTATTGCTTTAGGTTTTTATGAAATGGAAGTTGAAGTAGTAGTAAATACAGAAAATGAAAAAGAAATGCAAGATTTATTAGAAACTGAGCGAACAAAAGAAGTTAGTGAAGAAGAATATCCTGATAGTGAATGGGGGAGTGTCAGTAGTGATAATAAGGGCTGGAAACCAAGAAAAAAAGTTGATTTTCAAAGGGAAGGTGTTGTCACAATTGATAGCATTAAACAAGAAGAAAATGCCGTCCACTTAGAAGCGATGATTGTAAGTAATGAAACATCAGTTATTAAAACGAAAGATGGTCGTGAGTTTTTTCTTGTTACTCTAACAGTTACTGATAATACATCTTCCATTATAGCTAAAAGTTTCTGTAAAGATGAAAAAGCTATGGAAGAAAAGAGTAAGGAACTTGAAAAAGGTAAGTGGTATACTTTAAAAGGGCAAGTAAGATATGACTCTTATGCTGATGATTTAGTATTTACTTTAAGATGGTATAAAAAAATGGATAATCCTCCTAATTTTAAAAGAGAAGATAATGCTTTAGAAAAAAGGATTGAATTTCATGCTCATACAATGATGAGTCAGATGGATGGTGTATGTGATGAAGTAGCATTAGTTAAGCAAGCTGCTTCTTGGGGACACGCTGGAATTGTTATTACCGACCATGATTGTTGTCAGTCTTTTCCGCATGTATTTGGTGAGGTCACATCTTTCAATAAAGGGTTAAAGAAGAAAGCTGGAGAGAAAATTGATGAGCTAAAGAAGAGTATTGAAGAGATTAAAGATAGTGGAAATATTGAAGGCTTAGAAGAACTAGAAAAGATGTTAAAAATTGCCGAAGATGAAAAAGAAAATTTAAAACTATTTAAAGCTGGTTATGGGACAGAACTTGAAATGTGTGAATCAAGTTTAAATGTTGTCTATAATCCAAGTGATGAAGAAATAGAAGGTAATACCTTTGTTGTTTTCGATACTGAAACAACAGGGTTTAATCCGGGAGTAGGAAACTCCTTAATCGAACTTGGTGGGGTAAAAATTCATAATGGAGAAGTAGTAGATAGATTTGATGAGTTAATTAATCCAGGTGTTCATATTGATGAAGCAATAACAAGAGTTACAGATATTTCTGATGATGATGTTAAAGATGCGGACAATGAAGAAAACGTAGTTAAGAGATTTAAAGAGTGGATAGGTGTTCTACCACTTGTAGCTCATAACGCAACATTTGATAAAAATATGCTTGATATGGCTTATTATAAATATGGTTTAGGTGCTTTAGAAAACCCGATTATCGATACTTTAATGTTATCAAGAGTAATTAATCGGGAAATAAAAAAACATAGTTTAAAAGCTTTAGGAAAATTTTATGGTATTGATACTGGAGAAGAAGATGATGACGATGAAACAGTTAATGAAAATGGGACATTAAGTAGTCTTTTAGATAGTGAAGTTGGGCAAAAATTTAAGAGTATTAAAATTGATGGTGAAGATATTTTAACAACTACAAAAGAAGAATACTATGATATTGATGTTACGACTGATGAAAGAGTTAGAAAATATCGTAATATTTATCATATAAATCTTCTTCGAAAAAAAGCCAAAACAGAAGAAGTTACTATTGATATTGAAGTAACTGATGATGTTAATTTAATAGATTTTGAGCGAGTTGTAAAATTACATCCAGCAGAAAACATTATTGAAATTAAATATAGTGATGTTTTTGGTGAAAAAGTACTACCTATTACGATTTATGTTGGGCAACACCATGGAGCTGATGTCGACTCAGAAAATACAGGTTATATTTTTAATAAGATGTTAACCCAAATCAAAGGAATTGAAAAAATATCCGATTTAAATGATTTAGGATTACTTGAAAAAATAGCCTTCAAAAATGACCATAAAAAGTTGGAAAAAATTGGCGAATTAGTAACTTATAAAAATTATATTTTTAAACCAAATGAAGATGAAGAAGTTAGTGATGATTTAGGTTACCCTTTTGAATATTTTGGTAATAAGGAGTATCGCTTTAAATATCCTTGGTGTCATGATGATTACTTAGCAATGTATGAAAATATACCAGGAAAAACTTATACAGAACATACAGCTAATATTTATGATTTTGGAAAACATGTTACACTAGTGGCTAAAAATCAGGAAGGACTTAAAAATCTCTTTAAAATTATTAGTTATGCTAACACGAACTTTTTACAAAGAAATGCCAGGATTCCAAGAAAATTACTAGAAGAAAATAGAAATGGATTACTAATCGGTAGTGCTTGCTTAAATGGAGAAATCTTTAATATGGCTTTAACAAGAAGTGAAGAGGATTTATGTATTGCGATGGAATTTTATGATTACATTGAAGTACAACCACCAGATAATTATAGTCATCTTTTAAGAGGACATGATATTAATAACTTAGATGAGTTACACTTATGTTTAAAGAAAATTATTAAATGTGCGAAAAAAGTAAATAAGTTAGTTCTAGCTACAGGAGATGTTCACAATATTAATAAAGAAGATGTTTTATATAGAGAGATTATTGTTAATCAAAATGTTCCAGGTAAAGGTAGACATCCACTTGCTAAGTATTTAAATTCTTCAAAAAAATACTATAATAATAATGAAGAAAATATCAAAAGAATAATTGATGTGTGTCGAGAAAAGGGAACACCTTTAAATGAAATTGATTTAAAAGTTTTAAAATATATCTTTATTCTTACAAATACTAAAAAAATTAGTCTTACTTTAGAAAATATCATTAATCTTTATGTTAGTAGTAAACAAGAAGCTTTGAAAGAAAACTTTACAACTGAAGAAGAAAAATTAGAAGCTATAGAAAGAAGTTTGAGAAAACTAGAAGCAGCAGAGATTATTAGTAAAAAAGAACATGTTATTTCTTTAAACGGTTATTATAATGAATCAAAACTAGTAACTAATGGTCATATTCCTAATCAATACTTTAGAACAACAGATGAAATGATAAAGGAGTTTGCTTTTCTAGAAGATGATGATTTGATTAAAGAAATAGTTGTTACTAATCCAAATATTTTAATAGATGAAATAGAACCAATCGAAGTAATTGATTATCCTGATAAACCATATTCACCAATTATCGAGCATTCACAAGAGACATGTCGTGATTTGGTATTTGATAAAGCGCATTCAATGTATGGAAATCCTTTACCAAGAAATATTGAAGAGAGAATAGCACAAGAGTTTTATGGAGATAAAATTCTCCCTCTAGTTAAAGAAAAGATAGCCATTGATTATCCTAATTTAAGTGCGGAAGAGCAAGATAAGATATTACCACAAGTAGTTCATGATGTTATTATGTCAGGATATGATGGAGTAGTAAAGCTTACTAGTGAAAAGTTAAAAAGAGACGATAATGCTTTAAGTGATGAAGAAGCAATTAAGGAAGCAAAAGCTTCTTTAGGAGGAATTATTGGTGGAGGCTTTGACGTAATTTATTTGATTGCGCAAAAGTTAGTTAAACACTCGAATGACGATGGCTACTTAGTTGGAAGTCGTGGTTCTGTAGGTTCATCTTTTGTAGCAAGTATGATGGGAATTACCGAATGTAATGGGCTTCCTGCTCACTATTATTGTCCAAATTGTCAGCACTCCGAATTTCAAAATGAAGAGGGAGAAGATTACTCTGTTAATTATCCAAGTGGTTTTGATTTACCTGAGAAAAAGTGTCCCAAATGTAATACTATTATGATACATGAAGGTAATGACATGCCATTTGCGACATTCTTAGGATTTAATGCAGATAAGGTTCCAGATATTGACCTTAATTTCTCTGGTGATAATCAAGCATCAGCTCATGAGTATACCAAGGTCTTATTTGGAACAGATAATGTTTATCGAGCTGGTACTATTGGTACAGTTGCCGATAAAACAGCAATAGGTTATACGAAATGTTTCTATGAAGAGAGTTTTTATAATATTTTAAAAGAAGAAGCTAATAGCTATCAAATAAATATTGCTAGTAAAGATGAATTAAAGAAAAGTGGAACTTTAAAACCATTTGTTAGAAATTGTGAGATCGAACGAATTAGTATTGGATGTACAGGTGTTAAAAGAACGACTGGGCAACATCCTGGTGGAATCGTTGTTGTTCCAGGATATAAAAAGATTTTTGACTTTACACCTTTCCAATATCCCGCTGATGACCCAAATAGTGCTTGGCGAACAACTCACTTTGATTATCATGCTATTGATGCTGATTTATTAAAACTAGATATACTTGGTCACGATGACCCAACAGTTCTTAGAATGCTTCAAGATTTATCAGGAATAGATGTTACGAAAATTGATTTAGGAGACCCTGATACGATGAAAATCTTTACAGGTCCTGAAATACTAGGAGTTGATAGGTATAAACTAAGAGGTTTAGTTGATAAAAGTGGTAGAAAATATTGTCCAACTGGTACTTTAGGTGTTCCTGAATTTGGTACTTCTTTCTTACTTGGAATGCTTGAAGAAACAAAACCAACAACATTTGCGGAACTGATTAAAATATCTGGTTTATCCCATGGTACTGATGTTTGGTTAGGTAATGCCAGGGATTTATGTATTCCTGATAAAAATGGCATAATCCAAGTACCTTTCAAAAATGTTATTGGATGTCGTGATGATATTATGGTTAACTTAATTCAATGGGGGATGAAACCAGCTAAAGCTTTTAAGATAATGGAATTTGTTCGTAAAGGTAAAGCAAGTAAAGACCCTGAAACATGGGGCGTTCATGCAAAAACTATGAAGGAGGCAGGAATACCTGATTGGTATATCGAGTCATGTCGTAAGATTAAATATATGTTTCCAAAAGCCCATGCGACAGCTTATGTAACAAGCGCATTTCGTATTGCTTGGTTTAAAGTTCATCATCCAATTTGGTATTATTGTGCATATCTATCTATTCGAAGAGATCAATTTGATATTGAATCAATGATTAAAGGAGAAGATGCCATAAGAGCTAAAATTGATGAAATTGATGAAAAAGGCGATGCAGCATCAAACAAAGAAATTGATACTCGTGAAACTTTATGTATATGCCTTGAAATGGTTTGCCGTGGTTTCTATTTTAAAAACATTGATGTTTCTTTAAGTGATGGTAAAAAGTTTGTGATTACAGATGACCAAAAAGGTTTACTAATTCCTTTCAGAGCTTTAGATGGATTAGGTGATAACGTAGCTGAGTCAATTGTTAAAGCAAGAAGTGGTGGAGCTTTTATTTCAATAGAAGACTTAAGAGAAAGAGGTAAAATAAATAATACTGCTATTGATAAATTGAAAGCTTTAGGATGTTTAGATAATTTACCAGAAAGTAATCAATTAAGTCTATTTTAAAAAAGTAACTCATCTTTTATAAGTTACTTTTTTCTTGGCTTAATTTCTTTAATACTCTTAGATTTAAAGATTATATCTATATCACAAATATTAACTATTTAAATTAATGTATCTAGGGAACAACTTGCTTCACCATATTCATTTTTTGAATAGTACTTCTACTTTTTTTAATAATTCTACCAAGCTCTTCTTGTCTAAGTCCTTTATCTTCTCTCATAAATTTTATAATATCACTAGATTTCTAATTTTGGCATTAATTAACAATTATCATTCCCGTATTGAAGAGTATTTGGGTATAATAGATAATATTTTTGCTAATATTATTCCAACTAGAGCTTTGGAACATGCTTCCACTTGTTTTATAGTCTTAATTAAAAATTATTTTTCCCAAAAAATAAATTAAATACAAAACTTAAATATTCTTCAATATGGGGAATGGTAGGAAGATGAAACTGGTTAGCAATAATCATTTTTTTGCATGTAATTTAAAAAAATTAAAGAAATTTCAAGAAAAAAAGAGGAATTTCGCCTTTCATAGTGTAAGTATAAGGGTGAAGGAGAAAAAATAATGAAGTCTAATCTCCCTCTTGATTTAACTCTTGATATAGTCTTTAAAACAATTTGGTATCATGGTAATA
>CAOJBM010000050.1 GCA_948329525.1 uncultured Mycoplasmatota bacterium | reverse complement strand
GAATATTTAGAAGTCAACCAATAAATACAATAAATGATTTAGCACAAATCGGATCACATAACAAACGTGAGAAAAAAGCCTATAAAAGCAACCCTGATATTAAATTAGAATTAACAAAAAATAATATAGAATTAGTACCCTTAGCAGAGAAATATGTTAAGGGTTTTAAATTGCTTGTAAAAGATTATGAAAAAGAACACAACGAAAGAATGAAAACTGAACGAGATGATAGAAAAAGAACCTTTAATGAAATGTTAAATAAATCAAAAAGTGTTGTTGCAGATGAACTTATGTTTACAGCTACCCATAAATTTTTTAATAATATGAGTAAAGAAGAAATAATGAGATGGGCAGATACTTGTATGGACTTTGTTTATAATGATTTAGGTTATAAAAAAGAACAAGTTTTACATGCCACAATCCATTTAGATGAGAAAACACCTCATATTCATTGTGTAGTTGTACCACTTGTGAAAAAGTTAGATAAAAGAACCAACACTGAAAGATTTACTATTTCTAAAAAACAATATATTAAAGACAATATTCATTTATCAGAATTACAAGATGTCTATAATTTAAGACTAAGAGAAGCAGGATTTGATTTAGAACGCGGTATCAAAAATTGTGATAGAAAGCACATTAAAATTAAGGAATTTAAGAAAACTACGAGATACTATGAAGATAAAGTGAACACTATCAACAAAAGTCTTGATAATGCTATGAATGATTTAGAAGAAAAAATGAAAACTACTAAAACTATTCCAATTGATAAAAAACATATTGTAGTAGAAAAAGATACTTTTGATAGTATGCAAAATGTGATTAAAGAAACAAAAAAGGCAGTAGAATTTCAACTTAAAATAAATCAACTATTCAATGAAATTGATACATATACCCAAAGTCATCAAACATTAGAAAAAGAAAATAAAAATCTTCAAAGGGAAGTCAAAGCATTAACTACAAGAAATCAAAATTTAACGAAAGAGAATAATAACCTTAAAACCTATCTAAAAGCCATTTTAGAGGCTATAAAACACTTTTTTAGAGAGTTACTACAAATTGGCAATGAACCTACTAAAAAAGCCACTACAATTGAAATAAAAGATTATTATGATAACAATGATTTTGATATGAACGATGTTGTCGAAATTTCAAGAGGAACTATTAAAGAAGATGAGTTGTTTGATTATGTAAAAGCACCAGATTATTTAAAAAGCAACGACACTTTTTATGATGAAAAAGAAAAAGATGATTTTCAGTTATAATCATCTTATTTTACTTTAAAAAATCACTAATATCTCTATCAAATAACACTACAACTTTTAAGAATAATTTAATGGAAATAGGCTTTGTTTTATCAAAACTTTCTAACCTTTTATAATATTCGTGGCTTATTCCTAATAATTCGGCTATTGCTTGTGAAGAATAAGGATTTTTTAAATTATTCTCATTATAAAAATATTTGTTATCTTCATATAAAGATTTTCTAATTTTCTTAATATTTTTACATATAGTTGCTTGGTAATTTGATAAATTGAAATTAACCATTTCTTGTTGTAAATCTTCAAATGTAGGTGTTTTCAACATCTTATCACCTCTTGTAAAAATTTTCTCATAAATAGCCTTTGAAAAAAGTAATCTGGTTTTACGAAAAAGTAATTTATTTTTACTTTTATGTGTTAAAATTAAAATAACCCTACATAAGAGTTATTTACGACTATCAATGCGACTTTTAGGTTTAAAGTTACGATCCTTAAATAGTTCTTCTGGTTCTATATCAAACACTCGGCAAAGTCTTTCAATATAATCAGTAGAAGCACTTCTTCTAGCATTTTCAATTTGTGATAAGTAACCCTTATCAGAATTTAACTTATGTGCTAAAGTGTCTTGCGACCATTGATATTTAGGAAGTTGGCGAAAATACACAATATTTTTACCTAATAAAATGCTAGTTCTATTATTTTTAATTTTGTCTATTTTAACCACCTCACGATCAATAACCACTATTATTATGATAATGAGAATTAAAATTTATGTAAATTAGACTATATAACAACAACTTTTAATGTAGGGGCTTTATTTTAGAATGAAAGGAGGGCAAAATGAAAGGCTACGAAATAGAAAAGCAACTAATAAATTTGTTAGATGATGAGGCAAAAAGAATTATGAATATTTTATTGGATATGTATAAGAAGAAAACAAAAGTAAATAAGGCTTTTCCTTATTTAGTGGAAGATTTAATGCAAGAAGAATATAAACCTTTTGAAACAACAATACTTTCAAAAACTACCTCTCTTATTCCAATAGACTTGATGATATGTCCTACAAATGAATGGGTATTTGTTACTGAAAGAGAATGTTATCATCTCATGGAAGAAGAAAATATCAATAAAATAAAAACTGGAATTGATAGTAACAAAGAGTTGGTGGAAAAAATCTCAAAAAAGATTGTTGTAGATTATAGGAGTAATAATCTACATAAGAAAAACATTTTAGAAATCATCTCTAATTATATTCCACAAAAGAAATTATTAGATATTGATAGCAAAGTTATTACTTATATGATTGAAAATATAGTTTCTAATATTGAAGAAACATATCAAGTATCTAGTATTAACCCATTTGTTATAGAGGGGCTATAATATTATTCTTTTCTAACAATATATGTTAGAAGAATGAGAACAGAGGTTTATAAAGATTTGCATTTTTAATCTATTTATGCTATTATAACCACTAATCAAAGAGGGGGCTTTTAATAATGGAGAATAAATTTTACCAAATTTGTAATAAAATAAACTATAGTACATATAGTAAAATCCAAAATAGTTTTGCATCTATTGGATTTTGGAGTGCCATTTCAAATATTTTTACAGAACAATATCCGACACTTAATAATTCTTTGGATATGGCATGGGGAATATCTTTAGTTGCATATTTTGGCTTGCTATTATCGAATGCTAAACTACATACAAAAGATATGAATGAAATTAGAACACTTTATCAACAATTTATTAAAAACTATAATCAAATGAATACGGAATTTAGATTAAATAATCCAATACAAATTTGCACAATGTTTAGTTATTTACTATATGAAGGTTATTTGTCAAAAGATAAAGAATTTCAATTTAGCGGAGCAGAAGCAAGAGATATAAGTGCAATAAGTGGTACTAATATTATTATGGGTAAAGGTGTATGTCGCCATATTTCATCTATGTTTAAAGATATTTTAAATGATTATGGAATAGAGGCTTATAATTTGGGATGTTATTGTAGAACATATAATGTAAATATAAATAATCTTGAACACCAAAAATATTCTTATGTAGAACTTAAAGAGTGGGTAAAAAAACATATAATAGATGAAAGAACAAATCTCTTTTTAAATGCACTTATTGAAGAAATGGAAAAACAAGAAAAATATGCAGAATTTTCTTATAAACAAGAAGAAGATAAGAATCCTATTCGAAAAATGATAGGAAATCATGTAATATGTTTCTCAAGTTTTGAAGGAAATGATTATTATTTGGATCCAACGCAAACTAGAATTTATAGACTAAATTCTGACTCTAAAACATTATTTGATAACGAGGAGGATAGTAATATGAAAATTAAAATTACACCTTCTTTATTATCTAATAATTCAAAAGAGTTAATTGAAATGAAAAATAGATTATTAAATTCAAAACCAAGTATTTCAATAGAAGAAGAACAAGAGTTAGTTTTAGGAACAAAAAAACTATGTGAACAAAATATAGATGTTTTTGAAAAATTTTATAATGATAATAGTGAAATTTATGATGAAATTACAAATAGATTAGTGAAAATTAAAAAGAACAAGTATGCAACAAAATAAAAGAAAAAAGCCGAGCCAAAAGAAACGTTGTAACTAATGGCTCGGTTAAAACCTAGTTCTTGACGACTAGGTAACACACTACGATATTGGCAGAGCCAATAACGATGTGTGCAAAGGGAGAAGCCCTTTTGAAACCCCTTTTAAGCAACATATTACAAACTAACGTAAGTAATATTGTTGCCTTTTTATTACACTATCGTTTCATAAAAAGAAAAAGACTATCGCCACTTTCATTTGCTAAAGCAAACAGAAACGTGCCACGTCTTTTTAATAAAAATAACCTAATTGCTAAAGTCTATCGACTAAAGCAAAAAGGTTATTTTTTCTTTTGATAAATCAAAAGTAATGATAAATAAAATTACTTTTCCCACTTTCATTTTTACTAACGTAAAAACAAAACGTGTTCGTAATTTTATTTTTCTTCATCTATAAATTTCCCTGTTAGAGTATTTAATTTTATAGTAGATTTTATTTCAGTTTTAGGAAATAACCCTCTATCAAATTTAGGGTATTTTGATTTATCTAGTTTTTCTAGGTTAGGTCTAATCATAGGTATTAGTTCTTTTAGTCTATCTAATATTTCATCATTTGATATTTCTTTATTTTCTATTTTAGCAAGTTCTAACTTATCAATTAAATCAGCAATTCCACCTTTAATAGCAAAGTCAGTTTTTCTTCTTGTTTCTAATTCTTCTAAAACATCAAAATAAAATTGTTCGTAAGATTTAATTTGTTCTTGATAATCACTTGTAGATCTTTTACTTGATAAATCTTTTCCCCAATTTATATCTACATCATCATAGCCAGCAAGTTTCATAAGTTTAACTAAACTAAGTCCTAGAGTTTCAGCGATTCCTTTTAGATATAAAATGTTTGGTTTTAATCTTTTGCCAGCCTCTATTCTTGATACTTCGGCACAATCCATATTTGATTTACGAGCAAGTTCTCTTTGCGATATTCCTAGTTTTTCTCTTGCTTCACTTATCGTTTTACCAAGTTCAGTAGTGTTTTTCTTTAACATATAGATACACCTCTTTTTCGTTTCGTGAATTAAGTATAGCATATATTGTTGTAAAAATCAACAAAAGTGTAATTACTATGTTGACAAACTCATTTTATAATGTTACACTAGTTGCAGTTTTGATGTAAAACTCATCAAGTGGAAAGGAGGAATGCTTATAAGGAAGTTTCAAATACCAAAACAAATTTGGAAAGATAAAAGAATTCCAAAAGAAACAAAATATATTTACTCTTATATTTATAGTAAAGGGTTCGATAGAATTATCACAGATATAAATATAGGCGAAATACAACAAACCATTAAAATAAAAAATAAGGGTTTGAAAAAAAGTCTTGAGATATTAGAACAATTAAAATATCTAGTATATCAAGAATATGGTGTAGGAATGTACACCATAACACTTAACTAAAAAGTTTATAAAACATTAGTTAAGTAAGGTACAGTAAGATATAAGGCTTATGTTAGTACCTATTCTAGTAATAGAATGAACTAAAATAATCTTAGGGGCGAAGATTTAAAATAATGCCCCTAGTATAACTCTGTCTAATTTTAAGAATTATGCTTGTAAATATTACAAGTTTTTTATTTGTGTAAATAAAATTGAAAGGAGGAAATCTATGCAAGAATTAGCAAGCGAAGATATTTAAAAAAACAAAGTTGATACTATTCCACAATATTATATTTTAGATTATCTAAAACAAAATCTTAATATCAATGAATTTAAAATCTATATAGTAGATCGTAATAATATCAAAGTTGTAGATAAAAATAATGAAAGTCTTTATTTTAGTTGTGAAGATGATACAAGAGAAATAACCTATCAAGATGAAATTAAAGAATATACAAAAGAAATAGAATTATAAAAAAAGTATTGAAATGGAGGAAATGAGATTATTTATGAAAAAATATTATTATTAAAAATAAAACGAAAGGGGGAATTTTATTGAACGAAATTAAAGAACTAACACAAATTGAAATTGAGAATATATTAGATGAAACAATTAACTTATCAATAATAAGTAAGTTATTAAATTTAAAATTGATTACTGAAAAACAATATTATGTATTAAAAGAAAAAATTAAAAACTTTTACTAAAAGGCTACAGGAATATAAAAAAATAAGATATAATTATACAAGAGGACATTTTATTTAATGTCTAACATTAAGAAAGAGAGGTAATATGACACAGGTTGAGGTTATTAAAAGTAATAATCTCATAACCGAAAATATCAATACTGAAAATAAACTAAAGAAAGTATGTGCTTATGCTAGAGTTTCAACTGATAGCGAAGAACAATTAACGAGTTATGAATCACAAATAGAACACTATTCTACACAAATAAAATCTAATCCTAATTGGGAATTTGCAGGAATATATGCAGATGAGGGAATTAGTGGAACACAAGTTAAAAAACGTACTGAATTTCAAAGAATGATTAACGATGCTTTAAATGGTAAGATAGATATTATCATAGCAAAATCAATATCAAGATTTGCAAGAAATACCATTGATACATTAAAGTATGTAAGAGATTTAAGAGAACATAAAGTTGATGTCTATTTTGAAAAAGAAAATATTCACACACTAGAACTAGAAAGCGAAATGTTTCTAACACTCTTTAGTGCTTTTGCTCAAGCCGAGAGTGAATCGACTTCTCAAAATGTAAAAATGGGAATTAGAGCAATGATGAAACGTGGCGAGTTTGTAGGGAAAGCCGAGTGTTACGGCTATAAGTGGAACAAAGAACTTAAAACTTTGGAAGTGTACGAAGAACAAGCGAGTGTTGTTAGAATGATTTTTAATTGGTATGCCGATGGAATAGGAACAAGAACAATTTCCAATAAATTAAATGAACTAGGTTACAAATCTTATACAGGTAAAAATTTCACACAACAAGGTGTCAGAGAAATGATTTCTAATGAGAAATATGTTGGCGATTTATTATGTCAAAAGTATTATGTATTAAGTCCAATCACTCATAAAAAAACAAGAAATTATGGCGAACGTGAAAAATATTATGTTAAAGATCATCACACACCTATCATATCAAGAGAGGTTTGGAATATATGTCAAGAGATATTATCTAAAAGAAGTAAAAAGATAATTCCAGAGGGTAAAAGTCATGCTAGTAAATTTACAAGTAAATATGCTTTTAGTTCTAAAATTGAATGTGGACTATGTGGAACAAATTATGCTCGTAGAGTTAGTGGAAAATATAGTGATGGTAGCCAAAAAGTTTATTGGGCTTGTTATCATAAAGTTGTTAAGAAAAGTAATTGTGAACACTCTATAACTTTTAGAGAAGATATATTAAAAGATTTATTTGTACAAATTTATAACTCTATTGTAGAGAAAAAACATAAGACAAAGGATAAGTTATTAAATGCCATTCGTGAAACTTTAGAAAGTGATGATAGTAAAACTAGAATTGATAAACTTGTAAAAGACAAAATAAATCTTGAAAAGAGATTATCAAATTTAATTGATATGAAACTAGATGACTATGATAATAAAAATGCTTATGTAGAAAAGGAAAAAGAAATCAATAGTAAGATAAAAAGTCTTAGTGATGAAATCTATCAATTAGAATTAGTAAGCAACAATAACAAAGAAATTTCTAAAAGACTAAAAGAGATAGAAGAAGTTGTGTTTGAAAGTGAAAAATCATTAAAAGAATTTGATGAGGTTGCATTTGAAAACTTAGTTGAAAAAATCATAATAGGCGAAAAAGATGAGAATGGAAATGACTACCCTAATGTGATTAGATTTATTTTAAAAATTGGTGGAGATTATAAAGCCATAATCTCTCAAAATAACAATAGTATTGATAGTGTGTCATTTGAACAAGGAAACAGGCGATGCTTATCCAGAAATGAATAATATTTTAGAACTTTGTAAAATATTTAATTGCCATATTAATGATTTAGTAAATGATAGTATTATTGATGTTGATTCATTAGATGAAGAAGTTAAAATGAGTGTTGTGAAACTAAAGAGTGAACAACAAAGAAAAATGAAAGGGTTAAGTAAAGCAATTTCAATTATAGCTAAAATTGGTAGAATTGTTTGTCTAGTTTGTATTCCAATAATAATTACTTCAATGATAATATTAGGAGTAGTTACTAGTAAACTTGAAGTTAAAAATAATGAACTTGTTTTTTATGGTAATGAAGTAATTAAAATAGAAGAGAAAGATGATAAAGTATCTTTAACAGTTGATGATTCTACAATTATTGAATTAACTAATCAAAGTGAAATTACGAAATTAAAAGAATTTTTAGAAAGCAATTCTAAGGTTTTAATAATTGGTTATATTGAAGTTGGTTTCTTATTTTTAATAGTTTGCTTAATTTTAGTTATTATTATGTTTAAAGCTCTTGAAAATTTATTTAATAACATCAATCAAGGAGATACACCATTTACTTTAGAAAATGTTGGTTACATTAAAAAGATGGCTTATTTAATGATAGCTATTACAATTTTACCAAACATTATGGGAGTAATATTTGAAGTAATCTTAAAAATGGATTTAAATGTTGGATTTGAGCTTTTTAGTTTAGTAGAAATATTATTTTTATTTAGTATTGCTTATATTTTTCAATATGGTTATGAAATTCAATTAGATTCCAAAGGAAAGATGTATGGTGAAGAAAATGAATAAAAAAGAATTTGTTGTTGCTTTATCAACAGAACTTTCTTTAAAAGAGGATAAATGCTATCTAATAAGTGAAATCCTTGAAAATAATTTCTTCATAAGTAAGAAAAGTAAAGATAAGATTATTAAGGAACTTATAGAAAAGCTAGAAATTAATAGTGATGAGGCAACAAATATTTATAATGTTGCTATTAAAATAATTAATGATGAAATAAAAAATAAGTTAAAATATCCTTTTAAAAGTAAAGATTAATCACAAAAGAGCAAATTTGCTCTTTTTTAAAAATTTATTCACTTTAATCAATTGTCTATATGTAATTTTAATCTTTATAATATGTTTGTTTACTACTATTGGGCTTGTCAGGATTAGTTAATTTTATTAACCCTTGTTTTATACAAGATGTAAATTGTTGTTTTAGATTTAATTCCTAATTTATTCATTATTTCATTAGCACTTAAAGAAATGTTCCTTTAAGTGCTAATGAAATAATGAAAAAGCACTAAATAAAAATTAACGGATGTAATTTTTCTTTATTTTCATTCATCCAACTAAATAATTTTTCTATTAATTCATTTATTATCTCAGGCTGTGGACACACAAATATACATTTTATCACCATCAAATACACCATCATTACTTTTTCTAAACTCACCAGATTCTTCAACTGTCAAAAAGTCATGATGTCATGAACTTTCTTTAAATCTTTTATAGAATATGGATTAATTTCATTTATCATTTCGTAAGCCTTATATGCATTCTTTACTTCTTGTATTTCTTTTTGAGGACCAAATACTAATTTTCCATCAATAACATCTCTAACTTGTTAAAGATAAATTATTATTTTCTATTACTAAAGACGAATGGATAGAATTAATTTTTGTTTGCTTTCTTAAATGAGTTTATTTATTTAGATTAGAAAAATTATCTAGTTTGGTAATTTTCTCTGATATTATTGCTGCTTTTGTAAGTATTTCTGCTGTCATTTCGAATGGAGGGATATATTTTTTCATTAACTTTCAGTTCTTTGTATTTTGTATAATTATTATACAACTATAGCTAATTTTAATCAATGTAACTTGAACAAAACTTAAACAAATCTTGGATATTTTTAAAATTCTAAAGTATATATTTTGCTTAAAAAGAGATATGTTAATAGTTAAAAAAAATGTGTGATTTATCAGTAAAAATGTCTCAAAAAGAAGTAAATATTAGTAGGAAGATTTATTTTTATTTCCACAAAAATTAACGTTTTAAAATTTTTTTGAATATTATTCAAATCATCATTTTCCATATCTTCATAATCTATTTCAGTTCCTAAATCAAGGTCAAATATTTTGAAAAAATTCTTGCTAATATAAGGATACTCATTTGCAATATCAAATATATTTTCTACATAATCACTAGTTACTACAACATATTTACCTTTTTCAACTTTTTGAATATCAATAGCTTGATACATAATTCCACCTCAGTGGAGTATTATATATTATCGAGACATTTTTGCAAGTTATTACTTAAGACATTATCTCAAATTAATCATATATGCCATTGTAAACTAATTTTTGCTCCTTTACAAAAAAAGTATTTTTGTTTATAATGTTAATGGCGGTTAATATGAAAGAAATCGATATAGATTTAGGTCGTTTATTATCACAAGCAAGTGCTAATAGAAAGAAAATATTTATTCACACTTTAGTGAGAATAGTTTTAGTTTTAACTATTTCTTTTTTAGGCATTGGTGGTTTAGGAGGCTTTTCAAAATGGTTTAGTAATCTTAAAAGTATATCGATATTTAGTATCATATTTATTCCCAGTTTATTATGGAGTATGTTACCATTAATGCATTTAAAGAATAGTTTGAAATTTTATGAACGAGGACTAAGTTTTAATGGAATTAAATATAATTTTGAAAACTTAGGAATTATAACTTTTTGTGATTATACATGTGGATTTAAAACAGAACAATTTATGAAGAGTTCTTTAAGAAATTTTAATGTGACATATATTGAAAGACCAAAAAAGGCATATAATGAATCATATATGAAAAATGATTGAAAGTTGGAGGGATTAAAATGGAGACAAAGTATTACATAATTGGTGGAATAGTTTTAGCAGTATTATTTATTGCTTTCTATATTAAAACAACACTTGATGAGAAAAAAGGTGTCAATAGTGAAGAGAAAAAAAGAGTTCGGAACATTATAGATAAGGTTACTAACAACGATGGTTATAATGCTATTTATGCTACATGGGAAAATTTAGCAATCGGTGGCGGCGGTAGAAGAGTTGTAACAGAAACGACTTACTATTATTACGCAGTTGGATTTAAAAAAGGCTCCATTGTTGTAGTACCTCTTTCATTTGCTGGTGGAGATATCAGTTATAAAGAAGTGGAAATTTATAATAAAGAAAACGTAGGAATGGTCAATGGTAAAGAAGGTAAAAATTGGCTTGAGCTTTATGACTTAAATGGTAAAGAGTTAGTCAAGTTAATGGTTGGCCTTTCTGAAACAAAAGAAGATAAATATCATCCAGTTAATATTGAGCAAAAAGAGGAGTATGAAGAATTTTGTAAGTTCATTGGTGAATTTATGAGTGAAGTAAATTCTTTCCACAATGTCGAAGTTACTGGCAAAATTGGTAAACCTCTTGCCAAAAAGAAATAGAAAACTTAAAAGTGAATTTTTTTGAAGATAGAGTAATTATTTGTTGAAAAAACAATTAGTAGAAATCAAATGAGAAAGTAACATGAAAAGTAATTCAACAATAAATAATTATACTTAAACCTAAAAGAATTTTTTTGCTCTGTCCTAGTTTATAAGAGATGACTAGATTATACATATATTTTTTTATATAAAGGTGTCCTCTGTTTTAAAACTTATCCACACATTCTAGGATTGAGCTATGTGTAAAAATTGACAAAGTTTCTTCCTTTTTTATAATTAGTTCATCAAATGAAATTATCCAGTTATGGGATATTATGTTTGAGATACATTTTAGAAGCTATATAATATTTTGTTTTCTCATAAGACTATGTGTGTATATAGTCTTTTTTTAATTTTCTTTTTGATATTTTAATAACAAATTGTGTAATAATGAAAGTTGAGTTTTAACGAAATTTAAAATACTCTATTATGTTATTTTATATATAAGAAAATAATAAATGTGCTTAACAAGTCCTATTTTTATACTAAAAAATATGATATAAATTAATAGTAAAATTATTAATTAAAAGGAGGCACTTAATTAAATTATGAATCAAGAAAAAATGGCCAATTTTATATGTCAATTGAGAAAAGAAAAAAAATTAAGTCAAGAATCTTTAGCAAATATTCTTTTTGTAGGTAGGGAAGCTGTTAGTAAATGGGAAAGAGGAAAGACAATACCAGAACCAAACATCTTACTACATCTTAGTGAATATTTTAATGTTAGTATAAATGAACTTCTTTATGGAGAAAGAAAATCAACAAAAAACCAAAAAGAAATAAATAAAGTTTCTTTAAATTTATATAGGAGACAAAAGAAAAATAAAAAAATTATTAAGTTTTTACTCTCTATAATTGTTTTATTTATATTCCTTTTTTTACTACTTTATTTTTTTCTAAATTATAATTCAGTTTCAATATATGAAATAAATAATAGTTCAAATAATTTACGAATTATTAATGGGGTTATTGTAAGTACAAATGAAAAAATTTATTTCAATTTAGGCGATTTACAAAGTGATAAAATAATAGAAAGTATAGAATTATATTATAAAGATAATAATTCTGTAAAAAAATTTATTATGAGTGCAGCTGGTGGTCCACACTATAATATATCGTTTTATGATTCATTAGGGTATGAAGAATATTTTGATTTTAAAAATAAGGAATATATAATTAATAATCTTAGTATAATGGTTATTTTTGATGATGGGGAGGTTGTTCATTTAATGCTCAATCCTCAAAAAATTATTTCTAATAATTCTTTTTTTCCTAGAAAATATCCGAAAATTTCCAATGGGGCTTAATAAGTCCTGTTTTTATAATTTTAAAGAAAGTAGAGAACAAAAAGATATTGCAAAATATTTAAAGTTCATTTCTTAACTATATTAGGTTGGAGACAGGTAAAGATACTATTTTACTAGAAAGACTTGTTGATTATGTAAATCATTACAATTATAGTTTAGATTACTTATTTGGATTAAAAAGAAGAAATAGTAAATTAAATTAAAAAAACTTTTAAAAAATAATAAAAAAGCCGAAATAAAGATTTGCTTTTTCTTTTAGTATTATTCATGTTATAATTAAAAAGAAAAGTAGGAGGTTTACATGGAATACATAATTACTTTTGTTGAAGGATTTGCCTCTTTTATCTCTCCTTGTGTTTTACCTATGGTACCACTATATATTTCCTATTTTGCAGTCAAAAGTAAAAATTCAAAAAAGACTTTACTTAATGCAATTGGATTTGTTACTGGTTTTAGTCTTATTTTTATCTTACTTGGAGTATTTGCAAGTTCTTTTGGTCAATTTATCCAGGAATATTCTAGTTATTTAAATATTATTTTTGGTTTGTTTTTAATTGTTATTGGTCTTAATTATATTGGAGTAATATTTGTTAAATTTCTAAATCAAACTAAAGGTATTAAAGAAAAAGTAAAGAATTTTAATTTTTTAACATCGCTTTTATTTGGCATAATTTTTTCTTTAACATGGACACCTTGTGTTGGAGCATTTTTATCGGGAGCTCTTATTTTAGCAAGTACTACAGGAAGTGTTTTAAAAGGAACGATATTACTTTTGTTATATTCTTTAGGTTTAGCTATCCCTTTTATTATAACTACTTTATTTTTAGAAAGAATGAAACAAACATTTAATTTTATTAAAAAACATTATAATATTATCAATAAAATTTCTGGTAGTATATTACTTATTTTTGGAGTATGGAAACTTATAGAAGGAATAATTGGAATTATTGGTGATAGTGTGAAAAGTTTTATGGAAAACAAGTCACACTAGATGAAAAAGATATTA
>CAOJBM010000049.1 GCA_948329525.1 uncultured Mycoplasmatota bacterium | reverse complement strand
ACAGTTTTTCTATCTATTTTTGTGTTTTAAATTATTTTCCTCTTTTTTTCTGGAATTTTTTCATCAATATTAAAATTATTAGCAAAAGTTTGCACATTACTAAACTGTTCCATTATTATCCCCCTTTTTTATTAGGAGCTATAATATCATACATAAAAAGAAATTGCAAATTAGTCATATTCCTAATTTGCAATTTCTTTTCTATTATATTTAATCTTTTCTTTATTTTATTTTCAACTTTATCGTAAATTTCATTATCTTCTAATTCAAGCATTTCTAAATCATCATAAGAAATACTGTCAGTTATAACTTCTTCATAAACTAAATTAAAATCTTTTGGAATAACGTATTCTACTTTACCGTTAATTATGGTAGGTATAGGATTACAATTAGTTTCTAACTCATTATTTTAATTTAGATAATAACCATAAGGTACTTCTCCTAAATATGGAATAATTTTCTTGCCATAATAATTTTTAATAGTAATTGCTCCACCATTCTAAGCAATATAAACACTTCCAAGTCGAGTAATTTTTATATTTTCTTCATTTAGTTTTTTGCTAGTTCTTTCGTGGATTTAAATCTCTTCTTCTAATTTCAGCTCTTTCAAATCATCATCGGAAAACTAACAACTACAACATCTCCAACACTATACTTAGTAAACAAGGATTTAGAAGCCATGACCTCCGCCACCGCCTCCACCGAAGCCACCGCCAGAAGAGAATCCTCCGCCAGAGCCACTACCTGATGCTGCCGCAGCTTTAGCTAAAGATGATGAAATAGCGGATGATACAGCACTATTAATAGCACTACTAATGTTATTAGAAATAATATTTGCTAAATAAATATCCGAAAAAGACATATTTGTAGTAACATTAGGCATACTATCAAGCTCTTTAATCTTAACATTCATATCTTTTTGAACTTTACTAGCTAAACCAAAAATTACAGCGTATACTAAATATCTTTCCCATAAAATAACTTCAGGTAATTCTTTTACTTCAAAATTTCCAAAATCATTTAAGAAATTTTTAAAGGCTTTCCATCTTTTATAGTGATTAGCTCCTTTTACAGTTTTCTTTGTAAAAGATAAAACATAAATTAAGAAGATTATGGCAGGAATTATAACTAGTTTTGAAAAATCAAAGCCATCAATTAATATTAAATTAATTACACCTAGAAAGATACCTAAAATAGCAAATAAAGCACCTAAAGCTTTTACACCACCATTGGTTTCATAGAAATTTTCTCTTTTAGCTCTTACCACAACTTTATTTTTCCAATTTTCATAACTTGATGTAAAGTTACTATAAGTTTTAGTTCCTTTGGCATAGTTTTTTAAATCATCTAACGTAAATTTGTTATCCTTACCTACTCGCTCAAATAAGAAAGCAACTAAATAAGTCTCGCAATCATCTAAATTATCTTTATTATCTAAGATAAAAATATCTTTATTTTTTTCATCTTTTTCCAATTTTATATTCTTTTTATAAATCATATTCATAATGCTTGCACTCATCGCATTAGAAGTAATATTACGATTCATTAAATAATCGATTACTTCAACATTATAATCATCAATAAATTCTCTATTATACTGGTGGTCAAAATCTCCATCGTATTCTTTATCATATTTGAAATAAATACGGATAGTTATACCAATTAATGCTACAACATATAAAGAAGAAATTACTCTTACAATTAAAAGATTTCTTTTATTTTTTTCTATTTCTTTATTTCTTTCATCGGCTCTTTTTTCCTCTACTTTTAATATTTCATGTAAAGCATCAATCTTCGTTTTAGCAAGAGTTTCTGTGTCACTTATCAAACTAGGTGAAAAAGTCATCCTTATATCCAATGCTTCTCTATTTTTTAATTTATCGACAGTCGCTATAACCCCACTTTGATTATCATTTGCATGAATTTCTCCAATTAAATTTCCATGAGCCCAATAACGAAATAATGAACTATCATCTTTCTTAGGTAAATTTACTCTAATTTCAACACTCTTAATATCTTCTAAGAAAGCATCACCTATAAAAGTATAGTAAAGTTCTGCTACATCATTATGCATCACAATAACATCATTAACTTGATATTCATAATAAAAACCAACTTGACAATCATAGCAAGAATTATAAGTTCGGATTGTTATTTTATTTCCTATATCTTTTTGATAATACGAGCCACTATTTCCAATGGCATCATAATTAACTTTTTTAAATGAGGAAAAATTTTCATTTACTTCATCAAAAGATAAATCATCAATCTCTTTAGCTGAAACAGATAATATATCAATACTACTAGGATTATAGATAGCATTTTGTTCAAAATTAAAATTACTAGATTCATTTAATTTCTTATTATTTACTAAAAGTTCATGCTCATAGCCATTAAAATCCCCTTTTAAAACAATTAATTCTTTAACATTCATACTTCCATTTTCTAAAATAGTTGCATCAACATACATTGTTTCAACTTTATAATCTGGATCATCTACTTTGGCACTAACTATACTTGGTATAAAGAAAGTTAATAATATAATTAAACTCCAAAACTTTTTCATAATTCTCACCTAACCTATATCTATAATAACATATATTTATTTTCTTTACATAAATAAATTACAGAAATACAAACGCCTAATAAACTTAAGAGTAAACCTTCTTTAAAATAAGGTGTAACATATTTAACAACAACTTTATGTTCTCCACTTTCTAAATCAACACCTATAAAGCTATCTAGTAATTTTTCATAATTAATTAATTCTTCATCAACATAAATTTTAAAACCTTTCCCATAAGGTATGGAAAGAAATAGAAGAGAATCTTGATTTACAACAATAGTTCCTTCTAAAACATCTTTACTAGAAACCATTTCTAAAGAAGATATTTCTTCTTTTATTAACTTCATAACCCTATTAAATTCATTTTCATCAAATATTTTTATATTATTATAATCAATTTCTTTTATATTAAATTTAAATTCAATTTTAACTATATCGCCTTTAGAAACTTTAATATTATTATCGAAGTTTTTTGGTTTCTTATATTTGCTACTATTAATTGTTATTTCATATTCATTATATGTCTTTCGAATATTTTTACGACCATTAAAATACTTCAAATCGTTATTAGCACTAATATAAAGTAACCCATCATTTAAGACTTTAAATTCTATTTTACCTTCATCTTTATTTTTATTTTGACTAATTAAATCAATATCATAAAATAACTTAACTTCTTCTTTTGCTAACTCACTATAAATTTTTTCAATATTGGAAAAATATTCGAAATCTTTAAGGTCGATATTTTTAAAAGAATTAGATATTGTAAAAGCAAGTGGTAAAACACTCTCATTTTCATAAAAGCCATAAGATATTTCTTTGTAATAATCGCTTTTTCCTTCAATGTATTTAACCCCAAAAAGACTTAAGATAGCAGGATTATAAGAATAAGAATCAATTCGATTAATATCATTTATATTATCAAATACTCCTAACTTATTCGTTAAAAATTCTCCCAACTCATAATTATAAATGGAAGAAAATAAGGAAACTCCATTATAACCATAAAGGAGCGAATCATCATTATTACCATTTAAATTTACTAGTCTTACTTTATTAATATCTTCAAAAGACTCATAATTATCTTTTTTGTTAAGATTAGCTTTTGCTTCACTTAAAGTGACAAAAGAATTAGTTTTTAAAATTGTATATGTATTTAATGACAACTCAAAAAGAAGTAAACAAAGTAATAATTTTTGTGCCTTGGTATTATAAAGTAATAAATATAAACTAAAGGTAATTAAGCCTACTAAAAGGTAGATAACATAGTAATCAGGCAAATTCTGCCCTAAGGTCTTCCACGAAAAACTAGCAATTGTTAAAATAACAAAAGATATAATGATAATTATTTTAGTTTTAGAAGAAAGAAAAACATTTTTTATGTGATTAAAACTCTCATAAGCTGTAATGAGAAGAAAGAAGACAAAAACAAAGGCATAACGATGAGAATACCAGATGGGTTCTTGAAACAAATTCCAAGAGAAATCAATTAGATAAAAGGAAAAAGATAGAAAGAAAAATAGTGTAAAAACTAAGTTCGCAATTCTTTCTCTTTTAGAAAAACTCTTATTAAAGTAAAATAAAATATTTAAAACAACAACAGCTAAAGAAGAGTAAATTAAAGCACTACCATCTAAAAAATTATCAATAACTAAATAACTAGCTGGCAATAGATTAAAAGGTATTGTAAATAAAGAAAATTTACTAAACCCGAAAAGACTTGTTAAAGAAAAAGTATGTGCTCGACCTTGTGTTAAAGTGTATATAGCTGGTAAAATAACAATCATCCCTATTAATGCACTAAGGATGCTACTTATTATAAAATTTAAGTAAATTTTCTTATTCTTATTTTTTAAGATAAATGATTGCTTTAAAAAATATAAAAGAACAAAGATACACAACATATAACCAATATAATAGTTAATTAGAATAGCTAAACTTAAGAAAATAATATATGTTTTAGCGCTTTTACCTGCTAATATTTTATCGATTCCTAGAATAATTAAAGGAAGTAAAATATAAGAATCCATCCACATAATATGTTGGGAGTTAACAATCATAAAACTTGATAAAGAATATATTATACTAAAAATTAATTTTTTAAAAGAATATTTATCATCATATCTACTATTTAAATAAATGCCAAAAGTTATACTTGCAAGTCCTATTCGTAAGTAGATTAAGATTGTATAGAAAATATATAAGTTTTCTTGTTTAAATAGTAAAAACAAAAAATTTAGCGGACTATTCATATAAAGAGTTCTAATATTATAAAAATCAGTTCCAAATCCACCTAAAAGTGTATAAAAAGCACCACTTTTAATACTTCTTATTGTTTCCGTTAGAAATGCAGGATACTGAACATAAGAATCAAAGTAATTATAAATGTATTCTCCAAAAGGAATATGGTTTGCTATCAAAGATATAAGAAAAAAAATTACTAAAGGAATTAGAAATGCTAATATATAAAATTTTCTTTTTTTCATCTTCATCACCTGCAATATTATTTGTTATTTATTAAATTTATTTTTTGTCCAACTAAGAATTAATTCTCCAATTTCTTTTTCTTTTGTATAATCAGTATGCCCAGTATTAGCAATTATTTGATATTCAAAGTCAGGACAATTTATGGCTTTTTCTTTTAATAAATCTAGTTGCAAATAATAGTCTTTTTCTTTAGAATCAAATACTTTGGAAATTTATAAAAAAACAATAGATTAACTATTGTTTAGAAGCTAACTTTAACATTTTTTCTTTCTTCTTCAGCTGCTTCAATAAAGCTTTCTGTCTTAAATCCTAACATTCCAGCAATTAAGACAGCTGGGAATACTTGAACTAAATTGTTATACTTTAATACTGTATCATTGTAAAATTGTCTTGCAGCTGCTATTTTATCTTCAGTAGTTTTTAACCCATCTTGTAAATCAATAAAATTAGTATTGGCTTTTAAATCAGGATAACTTTCAGTTAAAGCAAATAACTTAGAAATTGCTTGAGTTAATTCTCCATCAGCTTTCATTTGTTCATTAGGTGTATTAGCAGAAAGATAAGTATTTCTTGCTTTAATAACATTTTCTAAAGTTTCACTTTCATGTTTTGTATACCCTTTAATTGTTTCGACTAAATTAGGTATTAAATCAAATCTTCTTTTTAATTGAACATCAATTTGAGCCCACTGGTCTTTTACTCTATTACGAGCTTTAACTAATTTGTTATAAGTAGATATAACCCATAATAGAATTAAAACAACTATTACAATAATAACTATTAACCATACTGGCATATAATCCCTCCTCTTATATTAAATTCTATCATATTTGTTTTAAGAATAAAACTTTTTTTGTGAAAATATATTTAATTAGGTGAAAACTATGTCTAATTATCTCTTAGGTTTTATAATAGGTATTACTTCTTTAATCCCTGGTATAAGTGCAGGTACTATTATTTATTTGACAAGTGATGGTGCTACTACTTGGAATCTTATCAAAGATTTTAAACATAATATTTTAAATATTTTAAAAATACTTATTGGTATTATTTTAGGAGTTTTAATATTTAGTAAACTAATTGAATATTTATTTATTTATTTTCCTTACGAAACAATCTATCTTTTTATTGGCTTTTTACTTCTTAATTTAAAAAATAGTTTTGTTAAAACAAAAAGTCTAAATGTTTTCTTTTTAATATTTGGAGCTTTAATTATTTATTTTCTTTGTATGTTAAGTCCAAGTAATGAGTTAGTACATACTTCTTTTCCTCATCTTTCTTTTATTTTTTTACTTACTTTCTCTATAAGTGGCTTTTTTGATGGCTTTTTAACAATTACTCCAGGCATCTCAGGTTCAATGGTCATGATGATTTTAGGTCCTTACTATCTCTATAAGTCTTATTTGGCTAATTTTACTTTTTCTAAAATTATTGTTATTCCCTTATTATGTTATTTTATCTTTGATATATTAGGATTTTATTTTGGGGCAAGATTCTCTTCGTATATGCTAAAAAACTTTGAAAAGAACTTCCAAAGTTTTATCTTAGGCATGATGTTAGCTAGTATTATTATTTTAATTCCAAATTATCTTAGTTTGTCTTGTTTGATAGCTCTTTTAATAGGAATTATAATTACTAGAAAATAATATTAAATATAAATTAACTTCTACTGTGACTAGGATCAAGTATACGCAAAGGTTTATCTCTTGTTCCTTCTCTTGCCTCAACTAAAACATTTTTATTAAAAGTTACAATTGGTCTTAATCGTGATGAAACTGTTTTAGCAACATTATTTACTAATACCCCATAAGAACTAACTTTTCCATTGTAATCCATATATCTTAAATTCAAATTTCTTGCATCTTTCCATTCTCGCGATGCCAACCAAGATTCATAAAAATCATTCTCATGCTTTGAAGCTGCTACATAAAACGAATTAAGGTCGTCAAAATATCCTACATCTGTTGGACAAGCAGTAGCTGTATTTATTGCAGTACAAGTCCATAATTGATCTTTATATCCAAAAGGTCTTTCACCATAAGCATCAAAAATCTCTCCATTATGATCAGTAATATTAAGTACAATATCATTCAAAACTCCCACAAATTTTTTATAACCTATAGTACCTTTTAATGCAAGCCATGTATTACCAACACCCTCATCTGCTCCAGAAACTGATATTGCTTCAACTGTTCCATCATCATTCTTCTTTAGAACTAACCACAAATAAAATTCAGACGGATCAATAGTTTGATCAACATCGGCTCCAGTTAAACTTTTTGATATTGTAAAATTTTTCCCCCTTGGCGAATAAAAAATATAATCCCCAACTTGAACATTTGATATAAGTTTTAAGCAAGTTGTCCCTTCAGGACACTTATCGTTATTTCCTACTTTACTATATAATTCATCCAACGAATCTTTAACGTTTGTAGCTTCTGTTTTATCACTACTATAAGTTATATCTTTACTATTAAAGATTGTTGTTGCCCCTACTGTTGTACTTATTCCTATTACAAATGCTATTAGTAATCCTATTATTATTTTTGCACTCTTTTTCATAACTAATTACCAAGCCTTTCATATAAATCATTTAAAGCTTGTTCAACATTTGTAATATCATTATTATTTGTTGTTGTGTAACTTATTTCATCTGCATTCGGCCATCTCACTTTAGTATTAATAAATGTTATTTCCGTTTCCTCTTGATATACTGCATATGTTATACCAACTATTAGTACTAATAGAGCCATTGTGGCTATAGCTACAATAAAAAATTGTTTCTTCTTTTCTTTTTTCTTAAAAGTTTTCATAACATCCTCCATTACTATCTTTCCATATAAAGTATTTTTTACCTTACATTTAAAGAATATCACATCAATAAGCCAGTTGTAAATACCTTATTTTAAAAATTTTTATTAGAAATTGATATTAAATATTTATCATCTAAATATAAAAACATGAGTATTGCTCGAAAACCTTTTATAGACAGCTCCAATACAAAATGTATTGTTTTTTCTTATCTACATAACATTTTGTATATTATTATAAAATCAGATGATTCAATACAACTTTTTGTTCATCTTCTTCATAAAAAGTGCCTCTAAACTCTTCATGCTTTTTAAGATTTAGATTTCAATCATCCCTGAAAGTAAATAAGAATAAAAATAAAAACTATACACTATTCGTATCTATAAAATGAATTATCATAGATAGAATTGCTTGTAAAATGACTATTTTTGATTTATTGAAATATAAAAAACAATATTTATTTTTTGTTAAATAGCATTTAATTATTGTCAAAAATAGTAAATAAACTCATAAAAAAAATAATCTATTACAGATTATCTTGAAAACTTTGATGGGTTCAAAGCTCCTGTTTCATAATCGCTTCGACTAATAATTGGAGCATTAGTTATTTCTTTTCCACTAGCAGTAGGACAAGTTTCTAAATTTTTACCTGCATAACTACTTAATGATGCTTCACTTCCTAATTCTGCCCCATCATCTTGCAATTTATCTCTTGTTGCTGCTATAAATGAATAAGTTCCATTAGTAATATTAATTCCATAAACTGGTGTTCCTGTTGGAGTTATGATTATCTCAACAATCCCTTTATATCCTGCTTTGTCAAAATTCTTCTTACTATATCCTTCAGAATATAAATCTTGCAATGTCATACATAAATAATGAACTCTTTTGCCACCCTCTGTATAATATTTTGTTTCTCCATTCATATCTTTATCAGCATAAGCAGTTTCAGCATTATCAAGAATTTTCATCGTTTCTGTTTTAAAAGAATTTCTTTTAGCTCTTTCCATAAGAGTCATTACTGCTGGCATTGCAAACAAAATAAGCACAGCTAATATTACTATAACTGCTAATAGTTCAATTAAAGTAAAGCCTTTTTTATTTATTCCTTTTTTCATAATATCATTCCTTATCTTGTAATTATTATAATATCTCCTTTTTTATTGTTCAATATTTTTAAAAAAATTAACCCATAATTTAGACAATACTTTACTTAAAATTTACGAAAATAATTCTTTTAAAACAGAAATTGTACTACCAATACCTTTAGTCATTATTTTTTCAATACCATTTGATAATTTAACAGCAAGTTTACTAGTTTTTGAAGAATAATCTTGATGTTCTTCCTCTAAATAATCTTTAATATCAACTTCTTTATTATTTTTCACATCATTCTCAAACTCTCTAATCTTCTCTTCTGTTAAGATTGTATTTTTAGCATTTTGCCTTTCATAGTATCCATTTTCTACCGAAATAAAAAGTGCTACATACACGATAAACAAAAGAAAAAGAATTCGCCAAAAATGACGATATTTATTTTCTTTACGCAATATTTTCACCTATACTTTCAAAAATAACTTTTGATAGAATAGTTAATGTATTTGTAACTTCTTCAATAGTGTTATCAACTCCACCGACTTCAATCAAAATTGTATTGGGATTAAAATCTTGATTATATATACCATTAACTCCGACACCACCTTTAACATAAACTCCTCTTGATAAAGACTCATTAAAATTTACTATTTTATCATTTATTTTTGTTGCAAATTCTAAATTTTTTTCATAATTTTCATGGTCTTTTCCAATCACAAATAAGATTTTAGCATAATTCTTATTATCAATTGTTGTAGTAGTCTGGCCCTTTTTAGATGAATCCCTATGAATATCAATAAAATAATTCAAACTTGGATTTTCTGTTTTAGCTTTAGTCATTAATATTTTACTAGCTTCATAGGAATAAGCATAATTCCAATTATTCTCGTTTAAAACTTCTTTAACACTATTCGTTTCAACAATTGTTTTTAAATTTAAGTCATTTAACTTTTCTCTCAAAATATAGCTTGCAAACATTACTGTGGGATTTATATTATAACTTTCCAAATAATCACTATAATAACCTTCAAGTTGATGAGAATTATATAAATATATTATCGGTTCTTCTATTACTACTGGATTAGGATCTTCTATAATAGTTGTAGTTTGCTCTTCTTCTTGCTCTTCTTTAATTTCAATAAGATTACTGAAATTATAATTTAAAAGATGAAATGGTTCCTGTAAATTAATAGTAACAACGTCTTTTAAATCTTTTGTTTCTAGGGTCTTATTAATCGAATTATTAACTAGATAAGAAATAAATTTACTATTATCGATATATTTATTTATCAAAGTATTAAAAAGAAAACTATAAGTTATTCGAAAACTAATATAAGCAATAATTATAAAAATTAAAACAACATGCCATTTATTTTTTTTCTTAGCTTTAAATTTACCCATATTATCACCTTTTATAAAATATAACAAAAATAAGAAAATAAATGTTGGTTTTTGTCTAACTATTACATTTTCTTAAAAAAAAGACATATTATTGAAAATGAGGGTTACTACTTGAAAAACATTATTGTTCTTGGTATAATCTTTAGTGTATTTAAGGAAGGAGCGAAAAAGAATGCCAAATATTAAAAGTTCTAAGAAAGCTGTTAAAGTTATAGCTAAAAAAACTGAAGCTAATCATGAGTTAAAAGCAAGAGTTAAAAATAGTATTAAAAAATGTGAAAAAGCTATTGCAACGAAAGATGTAGAAGCTGCTTCTGTAGCCGTTAAAGATGTTCAAAAAAATATCGATAAAGCTGTTAGCAAAGGTATTGTAAAAAAGAATACAGCAGATAGACAAAAATCAAGATTAAATAATAAAGTTAAAAATATGAAGTAGTTGTCTACTTCTTTTTTATATGTTAAGATGAGTGTGGTGATTTAATGAATTTAATAAAAAAAGTAATAACACCTATTTTACTTTTAATAGCTTTAATAGTTGTTGTTATAAAAATGGATACTATTACGGAATATATTGCTTCTTTTTTGAAAGAAACACCTAAAATAGTTATTCCCCCTAGTAATGAATATGCAAAAAAAAATGAGTATTTATTTTTAAAACCTAGTAAAGATTTTATACCCTATAGTAGACAAGATTTAATTAATATTTTTTATAGTGTTATTAATAATGGCTATGAAACATTTACATTCTATTGTCCAGAAGAATATGGTAATTGTATTGAAGATATAAGAGAGATTAGTGATGATAATGAATTATTAACCCATATTAATAATTATACTCACCCATACAATAATTTCGATAGTTTTAAAACTGTTTTTGAGGAATCTGGGGAAGTTACTATAAAAATTACTCGTCTTTATAATGATGAGTTAAAAAAAGCAATAAATGAAAAAGTTAATTCTATAATTAGTGAAAAAATAAGTGCGGATATGGATGAACAAACAAAAATATTAACTATTCATGATTATATTATCAATAATTCTAAATATGATGTAGAAAAGAATCAAACAGGCAAAAGTGATTATCATTCTAACATAGCTTATGGACCTTTAATTGAAGGATATGCTATATGCGGTGGATATGCAGATGCGATGGCGATATTTTTAACAAAGCTAGGTTTTGATAATTATAAAGTTGCTTCGGAAACTCATGTTTGGAACGCTGTTTATGTTGATGGCAAATGGTTGCATCTAGATCTTACTTGGGATGACCCAGTCAGTGAGCAAGGTGTTGATTACTTATATCATAAATACTTTTTAGTTAATAATGAAGATTTACTTAAAGCAGATGGAACTTTAAATAATCATATCTTTAAAAGATCAGTTTATTTGGAATTTAAATAAACTGATCTTTTATTTTTCTAAAAGTTATTTTAACACTTCCCAATAGCCTTTTTTATTAGATCCTACTCGTTTAATATAACCTTTTTCTTTAAGTAATTAGTACATTTTATTCTTCACTTTTTATATATTCTACATAGTATTTTTATGGTATACTTTTTTGTATATTTTATGGTATACTCCGATAATTCAATTGTAGCAAATTTTTATTTCATAAAGAAAAGTGATATCATATTCTGAACAAATATAAAGACATAAAAACTTTATAAAACTGATTTTATTTATTATTTTCTAATATAAATTAACAATTAATATTTCATGTTTCATAAGTATAATAAAAAGAAGGCGGTGTTAGTATAGATTTATATTATTAAAAATCACTAATGTAGATAAAACTTCTTCCAAACTCATCTTAAAGTATAGGGGGTATTGAATTTACCTGTCCCATCTTGTAATTCGCTCGTCGACTTAAGAGTCACCACAGGTCTCACCGAATGTCCCTCCGCGGACTCGTTTCCACTCAAGCTTAACGTGTCCAATTCTTGTAATGTACCTCCAGAATCGATGAACTTGCCATATAAATTATTCCCACCAACATTGGTTCGGGAAGCAAGCCAATAACCAAAATTGTAAGATTCTCCTACTCTCTCTGATTTCAACCCCGCACAAGAATACACACAACCCGGGGCACCACTATATGCAACATTTACTAACTGTAAATCTTCTTGATATCCCTCATCCGTTCCGCAATTCAAAGACATCCACGATTGACATTGGCTCGTTGTAGTAATGGCGTACCCCATATGCCTAGAAATTAATACATGTATTCCATCTCCATATTGAGAAGAAATTTTATTCAATCCATATACTAAATTTTCATACCCAGTCCTTCCATAAAAGTACACTACTTTACTTGAAACATAATAAGAAACCATTTCCACCGTTCCTTCCGAAGCATTTACTTTAATTACTCGCCATAAATTTAGTTCACTGGGATTGATTGTTTGATCACTTGTATATCCTGTTAAATCTTTTGATATTGTATAACTTGTACTCGTGGGAGTCATACTGATATAATCTCCTACTTTTACTTGACTCGATATTGGTAATATTGTCTTTATATTATCTTCCTCACACTTTGTACCTTTTTTTGTTTCTGTACATAACTGATAATAATACGTCTTATTTTCATTTAATCCAGTTATATTACACCTAGTTCCTGTTGCTCCACTTACTTCATTGGTATAGTTTCCTTCTGTTGTACCATATTTACATACTGCTGGTGTTACATCTCCATTGGCATGATATGTTATGGTGATTGAATTATGGGTACTTGTGGCATTTATATTCTCTATTACTGGATCGTCAAAGTCTTCACTAGCATTTACGACTATCTTACTAGCAAATATTTTATTTTGTTCACTATTTGGAGCATCCTCATCTATCCATATTCTTAAGTTATATGTGACACTTTCTCCATCATCTAATCTACCACTTATTAATCTTCTTGATTCTTTTGAATCATCATAATATGTTTCTACTTCTTCATATTCGTTATATAGTTTATTTGTACCATCTAGTGCTACTCTAATACTTGAACTTTGAAAAGTAGTACTTGCTAAACTCTCTAAATTAACATCATAAGCTGCTTTTCCATTACAAGAACTTGTTATCGTAAACGTATATGGAACTGTTTTCATTCCGTCTTCTTCTGTTATTGGAAATGAGTTAGATAAATTTATGGGATTATTACCTTCAAAAGTAACTCCAAAACAACCACTAGCTATATAATTTGTTCCTTCTTGTACTTTAGATTGTTGCCATAAGGCATAACTTATACCAACTACTAGTATTAATGCTATGATAGTTATACTACTTAATGAACCACCCCGCTGCAGAGCAGACGGGGTATCACAAGGTGTTACAACATCAA
>CAOJBM010000048.1 GCA_948329525.1 uncultured Mycoplasmatota bacterium | reverse complement strand
TTAAATTTCACCACTTTTTTCGTGTATTTATTTTAATAAGCTGTGAATAGTAACGAAAAATAACTTGTTGCACAAAAAAACAAAAGTTTTTCTTTGCTATTTCATATAAAACAACATATAATATCAAATTGGTGGTGATTGTATGAAAAAAAAACTAGCTTTCAAAATTAAAAAATTTTTACTAATGACCTCTTTTTCTTCACTTATATATATAAGTGAATTTAAACTTACAGGAAAAATGCAAAATATTTTTAATCAGAAAGCTGTTATTGAGTATGATAATATTATTGAAGACTTTACAAATTTATTATTATCAAATGATATTAAAAATCCGATGGATGTCTTTGAATGTTATAACTACGCTTTGTGGGGTGGATATTTTTCTAATAATCATCAATTTCAGTTTACTTCTTCCCGTGATTTATATTTTGATAATGCTGGAATAGAATGTATTACTGGAAAAGGGGTATGTCTAAACATAGCTGATATGTTAACCGACAATTTTCGTAAATTAGGGTATAATGCTAATACTATAATTTGTTATGTTACCTCTAATGAAGTGAACATAACGCCTCTTCATAATGACGCTTTGATAAATCGAAATACAAATTATGAAGAATCAACAATTTTGCAATTTATTTCAAAATTAGGAATTATTTCAGGAAACCATGCGATTACCTGTGTAGAAAATAATGGAGAGTATTATTATTTTGATACTACAAACCTTATTTATTTTGATAAATATTCACTAAATGATATTAAAATTATAAATGGGAATGGAAATTTAGAACTTAGATATCTTTCTTCTTTAGTTTTTAGCGATATTGGGTCCATAAAAGGAATTTTATCAAAAAATAATGAATCTTATAAAGATGAAGTTTATAATAAAAATACTATAGACTTAAGTATACTAGATTTAGAAAATTTTTATTTAAACCATGCAGAACAATACAGTAATATTAGCGATAATTTAGAAAGTAAACCTCAGCCATTATTTATTATTCTAATGAGTTTTATGATTTTCCAAATTGCAAAATCAATTATAAATAAAATTACGGAAGCTTATTTCAAAGATTTTACTGATAATTATGATTTATTTTTAAATCATTTAATGAATTTTTTAAATAAATATGATTTAGATGATGACTATGATTATGCATTTAACTTATGGAACATGCTTGAAAATGGCTACTTATCATATAAAAATGGAGACCTTGAATATAAACAAAAATATTTTACAAAAGATGTAGGACAAGAGTTTTTATTTGATAAAACTTGTTTTAAGGGAAAAATTATAAGTACTATATTAAACATGTGTGGTTATCAAACTTTTTACATAAATACTATTTGTTTTAATAACTTAAAAATAACCAAAATTATGGGAATTACAAAAAACGAAGAAAATTGCGATATTCACTTTTATGATTGTGAAAAAAATGCAATTCTTTTAAAAACAAAAGAAAATATTTTAATCGATTGCAATACCAACGAACAATATAAAATCTTAAAAGTGGAATCAAATTTTGATAACAAGAAAAAAATTAAGGAATATAAATCAAAATCTGAAATAAATCCTATTAATGTTATATCTTCAAAAGAATTTAAAACATATTATCAAGAAAATGAAGAACTAATGGAAAATATAGTAAAAAAGCTTATAAAAATTAAAGAAGAATAGTCAAAATTTTTTTCTATTATTTTGTATAATAGAAATTAATTGATATATTTGTAAATATATGATATTATTCCAATATAAAGACACGAGATATGCTCGTTGCCTTTAAGAGATTTTTGGCTGATACATTGATGTATCAGCTTATTTTATCTATGCAGTAGCAAGTACATTTACATAAATAGAATTATGTATATGATTTTAAATAATCTATCAATTATTCTCTTCATATGCATACACCTCCAAATTTTTAATCCCCCTAAAGAAGTCACTAAAAATAAAGGCATTAAACAATATCTCGTGTCTAGGTCATACTTTAGCACAAATAAAAAGGCTTGTAAAACCACGATTTTTGGATTATTGCAACATAAAAAATACAATAATCTAATTATTGCTTAACAAAAATTGAATTATTGATAAAAAATTTTGATAGTAATCGAAAAATTGGTAAAATTGAAAAAATTTCACATCAGCAAAAAATATTTATTTTTTCTTTACTTTTTATCTATTCATTTATGTATTGTAACAAAATTTTTCAATTAATATTTACATTTATTTATTTCTTAAAAGTACTAGAAATATTATCACTTTCTTCAAAATTTATCATATTAATATCAAATTCTGAAGCATCTTTTATTTTATTAATATAATTTTGAATAGCTTCATAAGTAGCCAATAGTTCTTTATTTTTTAAATTTATTAAATGTTTTCCTTTTAATCAAAAAAATTCTTCAACTGTGATACCGAATTGGAATAATTTTTCGTCAATTAAATCCATTAGTTTTAAAGACTCTAAAATCTTTTCTATGCTAAACAATGAAATTGTCTCTTCGGTATTATTTCTTAAAGCAAAATAATCCACATAATTTAAATTTCTTCTTTCTAATTTTTCTTTACATTCTTTTAATTCTTCTTCTCTTTTTATTTTTAATTTAAATATAATTTTATTAATTTCACGTATTTTATTAAAAAAGACTTCTCGGTCAAATGAAACAAGATTTTTTGGATCTAAATATATATCAAAATTAATGAGTTTTCTACTATACAATGTTTGTAATTCTACTTCTATCTTTTTATAAAAATCCTGAAAATCATCAAATGCTATAGCTCTTGTTTCATAAGTATTTAATGTTTCTCTTAAGGTTTCTTTTTTATAATATAAATTATCTAATAAACTATTAAATAAAGACCACTTTGAATTAGCAACAATTTCTCTTTCCTTTTTTAAAGTTTTATAATACTTATTAAATAAAGTTTCCATTTCATCTAAAAATTTAATATATTCTTCACGTTTTTCATTATATCTATATCACTTTTAAATAACGGTTCAAAAATAACGTCACTAGTTTCAAGCGACATAGAATTATTTATCAACATATCATATTGTTTCCTTTTTTGAAAGTCACCTAAAACAGCATATGCTTCTCCAACTTCTTTAAATTTTAATTCTGCTTCTTTATCACCTTTAGTATTATCAGGGTGATATAATTTAGCTAATCTTTTATAAGCTTTACCAATTTCTTCTTCTGAAGACGTTTGCGACACTTGAAGAATTTTATAATAATCTTTATTCATGACTCCTCCTTACTTAACAAAATACTCATGATAGTATTCATTATCTTTTAATAAGCTTTTTTTAACTTTCTTCCCTGTTAAAGTAAAAGTTACTTCATATCCAACAGTACCCTCATTTTTGGATAATAAAATCAAGTAAAAAGCCTCTCTATCATTTCTTGTTGTATAATCGGATTTTAATCTAGAATAAATGTATTCATCAGTCATTTCAATAACTTTTCGATTATAATCATTATCAAGACCTTTAACATATAAGAAGTTATCCACATTTACTACTTTATAACTGTCTATTAAATTATAAATATTACTACCATCTTCCCTACTTATTAAATCTCCATCTAAATCATATTTTATTAACTCATTATTTAAAACTACATATAAATATTTTTTCGATACTGTCCATAATCCTTGTTCAACTCCACTAGTTATAAGTTTTCCATTTAAAGAATATAAAGTATAATTATTTTGTTCACTAATAGCTATAAAATTATCAACTACTTCATATTTTACAGTGTTAAAATCATTTCTATTTTCATTAAATAAAGCACTACTAGTTGCAATATCCAAAAAAGAAGTATTAACACTATTATTACTTTCAAAAGAATTATACTTATTACCTATTAAATAAGAACCATTATCAATAATTGTAAAAAAGTCATAAATATTTTCAAATTTCTTCTTATCACTATTTAAATCATAGAATCCCGAAACAGAATATTTATTTCGAAAACCATAATTTTGTAAGCCATTATAATAAACAATACCCACTATATTTTTATCATTCATTACAAGTTTATATTCGCTATACGTATTTTCTAAGTTAACTGTATACTTTTTCTTTGTTCCAATATCATAAACTTTTAAAACTTCATCTAGATACAATATAAAATCATTATTTATATCCATAATTTTGGCATTACTATTAGTAACTAAAAAAGTAAAAGCTGCTTCTGTACACCTTAGTTCCTCTCTTTTAGGGCAAAAATTATCTCCTTCTTTATAAACAGTCAAAGAAATATTAGCATCTTCATTGTTGATTAAAGTTAAATTAAGAATTTTAGATACTTCTTCTTTTTTTATCGGTTCTTTAGGAGTTTCTTCTTCCTCTTGCTTTTCTGTTATATTAGGAATATTTTGTTCTTCCTTCATCTCTTGTTTCTTATTCAAGAATTTGATTCCAAAATAAAGAAGAGCCAAAAAAGCTATAACTCCAATAGTTAGAAAAAAGAAAATATTATCTTTTAAACTTTTCACTTTTTCTCTTGGTAATTCATGCAAATTAATCACCCTTTTTATTTAGTTAGTTTTTCTTCAATTCTTAGTAATCGATTATACTTAGCAATTCGTTCTCCACGGGATAGAGAACCAGTTTTAATATAAGGTATATTTAATCCAACAGCTAAATCTGCAATAAACGTGTCCTCAGTTTCACCGCTACGATGAGATATAACCATTTTATAATTAGCTTTCTTTGCTGTCATTATCGTATCAACCATTTCAGTTATTGTTCCAACTTGATTAGCTTTTAATAAAATCGCATTTCCTGCTTTCATACTTATTGCTTTTTCAAGTAACTTCTTATGAGTTACAAAAGTGTCATCCCCAACAAGCATGATATTATTCCCTAAAATTTCTGTTAATTTTGCTAAATTTTCAAAATCACTTTCATCAAAAGGGTCTTCAATACTGACAATCGGATAGTTTTGCAATAAATTGATATAATATTCCATTAATAAAGCACTAGTTAAAGTTTTACCTTCCATAGTATAAGTATCAGTTTCTTTATTATACAATTCACTAGCTGCAACATCCATCGCAATAAAAACATCTTTTCCAGGAACATATCCAGCACTTTCAATTGCTTGCATAATTAATTTTAATGCCGCTTCATTATTTTCTAAAGTAGGGGCAAAACCACCTTCATCACCAACATTTGTATTTAACTTATTTTCTTTTAAAATTTTCTTTAGTTCATGAAACACTTCACTACCAGCTCTTAATTTTTCTTTAAAAGTTTTGACAACAGGAACAATCATAAATTCTTGAATATCTAAATTATTATCAGCATGAGATTTTCCATTTATTATATTCATCATAGGTATTGGAAGAGTAACTTTCCCACTTGATACATATTCATAAAGCTCTTTATTAACACTTTTAGCTCCAGCTTTTAGACAAGCTAAAGAAACAGCTAAAATGGCATTAGCACCTAATTTACTTTTATTTTCTGTACCATCTAATCTAATTAAAGTATTATCTATTTTAACTTGATCTAAACTCATTCCTATTAAAGCTGGTTTTATAATTGTTGTAATATTTCGAATAGCTTTTATAACACCTTTACCATGATATCTTGAGTCGTTATCCCTAAGTTCCAAATCTTCTCTACTACCTGTTGATGCCCCACTTGGAACTGAAGCCGTAGCTTTAACCCCATTACTTAAAATAACATCAACTTCAATAGTTGGATTACCTCTTGAATCTAGTATTTCTCTTGCTAAAATATCTCCTATTTTCATTATAATCACCTATAATCCTATAATAAGTATAGAATATCTAAAAATAGAGTGCAAGAAAAAAAGGAAATACTAAACATTCCCTTTACTTAAATAATTTTAATAATTCTTTACTTCTTTTTCTAAATAATAACCATTGCATTGTATCAAAGATTGCATAACAAACGATAAATACTCCAATAACTCTTGTAATAAAGACATTAGCGGAGAATGGATTTATAATTAATGCTCCACCCATAGCAATTAGTCCTATTGATAAAATTCCAATTAATGGCCATATCTCTTCTTTATTATTATAAAAAGCAAAAGCATAATAAAGTTTAATTAACCCATTTACAAGAATTACAATACCAACACTTATAGCTAATATATTAGACACTAAATTAGGCTTTGCTATAATTACAATACCTAAAATTAACTTTAATAATGCATTTAAGATACTAACATTAAATAGTTTTCCTGCTAGTTTACGATACAAAAATCTTATTCCTGAAATAATAGCACTAGCTACTATTAATATTCCAAAAGACCTTGTAAAAATTTCTAACGAAAAATTTGTTTTAAATAACAAAAAGAAACCAAATATAGCATAGATTATATCTTCTAAAATCGACCCAAATATTATTTTATTAAAATTCTTTCTTACCCTTTTCATATCTTTAACACCTCGTATTATCATTTTAAAACACTTATCATTTTATGTCAATGTTGCATTTATCAATATTTATGCTATAATAAAGACATTTTAGGAAGGGGTAAAAGCTATGAAAATAAAAATACTTTCTATTTTCGAGTTTGATGACTATGCTAAAAATCATCCATTAAGAAGTTTTCAACAAAGTTCTTCATTTGCTATTTTCATGGCTGAAAAAGGATATGACTATGATTTAGTTGGATTTGTTGATGAAAATGATAATATTAAAGCCGCTTCTTTAATAGTTTTCAAAAGTATTGGAAAAATTAATAAATATGGTTATGCCCCAAAAGGTTTCTTAATTGATTATAATGATATTAACATACTAAAAGATTTTACCGAAAAACTTAAAAAATATTATAAAAAAAAGAATGTTGCTTTTATTAAAATAAATCCCGAAATTGCAATTGGAGAAATTGACAATAAAACTCATTACGTTATGTATAATAATAATGCAACATTAGAAAGTACTTTAGAAAGTCTTGGTTATAAAAAGTTACCAAACAACTTACGTTTTGAATCTCTTCAACCAAGATTTGAAGCAATAATTCCTTTAAAAGAATATAAATTCAGAGATTTTTCGAAACCAACAAGAAATAAAATTAGAAAGAATTATCGTAAAGGTTTATCAATTCAAAAAGTAGGAAGAGACGAAATAGACATTCTTTATAACTTTATTAAGAATAAAAAAGATAAAACTTTAAATTATTATAAAAATTATTATAATGTTTTTGCTAAAAATAATAATGCTGATGTCTTTCTAGTTAAAATTAACTTTGAACAATCACTACTTTATTCAAGAGAAGAATATAAAAAAGAAGAAGAAAGAAACGAAGTATTAAGCGAAATAGTTAAAAAGAATCCAACTGAAGAAAATATCGAAGTTAAAATGCAATCTGATAAAACACTTCTCACATTTAAAAATGATATTATTACAGCTACACATGAGTTAGGCAGTAAAAAAGAAGAGTTTATAGCTGGTGCAATTACTATTAAACATGAAAATAGGGTAAGTATTTTAATAAGTGGCTATGATAAAAGATATAAAAGGTATAGTCCTAATTATTTCTTACATTATCAATTATGTGAATATTATAAAAAAGATTATGATTATTTAGACTTAAATGGTCTGACAGGAGACTTTAAAAAAGACAATCCTTATTATGGTTTAAACGAATTTAAACTGGGATTTAATCCAAAGGCTTATGAATTTATTGGCGAATTTGATTTGATTATTAACAAGGGAGCATATAAACTTCTTGATAGAAATGGTTTATTAATGAAAGAATTTAATAGAAAACAAAAAGGAGCGTAAACTCCTTTTTCTATGAATGATTATAAACTTTAAAAGTACAATATTCTTGTCTATTACTATAAAATAATTCATGTAATTCTTGCACTTTAGCACTTATTTCTTGAACCATATTAGCAGTTTTACCATTACCATTAGTACTTAGAATTATTAAATAATAAGGATTAGTATCATATACAATACCGATATTATGAAAATATTCATTATAGCCACCATACTTAACTGCTGCTTTAATAGTATCAGTTTTTATGTAATTTTCATCAGATTCTGTAAACCAACTTTTTATTTCCTCTCCAAAAATCTCATCTTTATTAATTAATTCATAAAGTTTTTTTATATAAACCATTGCGTCATTTAAAGAAATATTTCCATATTGGTCACCAACTAGGGTATTAGTAGCACCTAAGTTATTAGCATAACTTTTTAAATTTTTATAACCAAAATAATCATAAAGCATCATATGTGCTCCGTTATCACTTAACATAATAGCATTCTTTACTAAATCTTTAATACTAATATAACTACCTACTTTTTGTTTATTTAAAAACGGACTATTAGGAATATTATATATTGCTCTAAATAAAATTTTTTCATTTATATCTAATTCTCCATTATAGTACTTATCTATAGCATAAATCGCATCTAAAACTTTAATCGTACTTGCAGCATAATATATGGTTTTAGAATTATATGTATATTTAAAACCAGTCATAATATCTTCATACCCAACACTTACTTGATATTTTGATAAAAGATTAGTTAACTCATCAATTTTATTTTGTAGTACTTCATTTACTTCATCTTCTTGATACTTTCCTGTTAAACAAGTAGTATATTCTGAATACAATTTATCTTCTTTTTCTTTATTTTCTTGTGTAACTTCTTGAAATATATTATTCTTATTAATCTTTACTACTCTGTATCCAATAATTACAGTAATTACTAGAACGAATAAAATTAAAATTTTATTAGCACTCTTTTTCAGCTTTCTTCTTTTCTTCCTAGACATTATACCACCTAACATCTATTATATTATATCAATTATAGTTAGAAGTGTCATTTAAAACTTTTTTAATTACTATGGGTTATATATATTTTCCTTAAGAACATAAAAATAGAGCATAACTGCTCTATTTTAATTATTCAACAATTTCTGAAACTGTACCAGCACCAACAGTACGTCCACCTTCACGAATAGAGAATTTAGTACCATTTTCAAGTGCAACTGGAGCAATTAATTCAACAGTCATGTCAACGTTATCACCAGGCATAACCATTTCTACACCAGCAGGTAATTCAACAACACCTGTTACATCAGTAGTTCTGAAATAGAATTGAGGTCTGTAGTTTGTAAAGAATGGAGTATGTCTTCCACCTTCTTCTTTGCTTAGTACATAAACTGAAGCTTTGAATTTATGATGTGGAGTAACACTTCCTGGTTTAGCAAGAACTTGTCCTCTTTCAACTTCATCTCTAGCAATACCTCTTAATAATGCACCAGCATTATCACCAGCAACAGCAGAATCAAGTTGTTTTCTAAACATTTCGATACCAGTAACAACTGTTTTCTTAGTATCTTTTAATCCAACGATTTCAACTTCGTCATTAAGATTTAGTTGTCCTCTTTCAACACGTCCTGTAACAACTGTACCACGTCCTGAAATTGTAAATACGTCTTCAATACTCATTAAGAATGGTTTATCTAATTCTCTAACTGGAGATGGGATATATTCATCACATGCAGCAATTAAAGCTTTAATAGAACCAGCACCAGTATCACTTTCATCACCTTCAAGTGCTTTAAGTGCAGAACCTCTAATGATTGGACATTCAGTATCGAATCCATATTCACCTAAGATTTCTCTAATTTCCATTTCTACTAAGTCTAATAATTCAGTATCATCAACTTGATCACATTTATTCATATAGACTAGAATTTTTGGAACTCCAACTTGTCTAGCAAGTAAGATATGTTCTCTAGTTTGTGGCATAACACCATCTGATGCAGATACAACTAAGATTGCACCATCCATTTGTGCTGCACCTGTAATCATGTTTTTAACATAGTCAGCATGTCCTGGGCAGTCTACGTGAGCATAATGACGTTTCTCAGTTTCATACTCAACGTGTGAAGTATTAATTGTAATACCTCTTTCTCTTTCTTCTGGAGCTTTGTCAATATTTGCATAATCAACAAATTCTTTACCAAAATATTTTGTAATAGCAGCAGTTAATGTAGTTTTACCATGGTCAACGTGTCCAATAGTACCTATATTAACGTGCTCTTTAGAACGGTCAAATTTTTCTTTTGCCATATTCTTTTCCTTCCTTCCTTATATACATATTTATTTTATCTAATGCTTGACATATTTTCAAGTATTATTTTTAGTTAACGCTGTTTTTCTTAATAATTTCTTCAGCAATTGATTTTGGAACTTCTTCATAATGGTCTTTTTCCATTTGGAAGTTTCCACGGCCTTGGGTATTACTTCGTAAGTCTGTTGCATATCCAAACATTTCTGAAAGTGGTACCATCGCCTGAATTCTAAGAGTATTACCAATAGATTCTTGTCCTAATGGACGTCCTCTTCTACTAGTTAAATCTCCCATAACGTTACCCATATATTCTTCTGGAACATCAACAACAACTTTCATTATTGGTTCTAAAAGTACTGGATTACATTTATTCTTAGCTTCTTTTAATGCTAAGCTTGCAGCAATTTTGAAAGCCATTTCTGATGAATCGACATCGTGGTAGCTTCCATCATATAAAGTTGCTTTGATATCAACCATTGGATATCCAGCAAGGATTCCACCAGCCATTGCTTCTTGTAAACCTTTATCTGTTACTGGAATATATTCACGAGGAACAACACCACCAACAACTTGGTCAACAAATTCATAACCTTTATCTTTATTTGGTTCAAATTTAATCCAAACATGTCCATATTGTCCACGTCCACCAGATTGTTTAATGTACTTACCTTCACATTCAGCTGGTACTGTAATTGTTTCACGATAAGCAACTTGTGGACGACCTTTATTACACTCAACATTAAATTCTCTTTTTAATCTATCAACAATAATGTCTAAATGTAATTCACCCATACCAGATAATACTGTTTGTCCTGTTTCAACATCAGTCTTAACTCTTAGTGTTGGGTCTTCTTCAACAAGTTTTTGAATAGCAATTGCCATCTTATCTTGATCATTTTTGCTTTTAGCTTCAATAGCTATATCGATAACAGGTTCTGGGAATTCCATACCTTTCATTATACATGAATTCTTTTCATCGCATAATGTATCAGCTGTTGTTGTATTTTTAAGTCCAACTGCAGCAGCAATTTCTCCTGCATATACTTCTGTAATTTCTTTTCTTTGATTAGCATGCATTTGTAAAATACGACCAATTCTTTCTTTTTCACCCTTAGTTGAATTTAAAACGTAACTTCCGCTTTTTAAAACTCCAGAATAAACTCTAAAAAATGATAGTCTACCAACAAATGGGTCAGTCATAATTTTAAATGCAAGTGCTGTAAATGGTTCAGAATCACTTGGATGTCTTAAAACATCGTTACCATTTTTGTCAGTACATTCAATTGCTTCAACATCAGTTGGAGCAGGTAGGTAATCTACTACAGCATCAAGTAATGTTCTAGTACCTTTATTGCCTAGTGCATCAGCACATAATACTGGGAAGAACCCTACAGATAATGTAGCTTTTCTAATAGCACTCTTAACTTCAGCTACAGTAAGTTCTGCACCATCTAAATATTTCATCATTAAATCTTCATCAAAATCAGCAACAGCTTCAATTAAATTAGTTCTATATTCATTAGCTTTTGCTTCCATATCAGCTGGAATTGCAATTTCTTCTAATTCTTGTTGGTCAGTTCCATCATATTTGAATGCTTTCATTTGTACTAAATCAACATATCCAATAAATTCAGATTCAGCACCTATTGGTAACATAATTGGAGCAGCATTAGCACCTAATCTATCTTTAATAGTATTTAAACTAAAGTAGAAATCAGCACCTAGTTTTTCCATCTTATTAGCACAAATCATTCTTGGAACTTTATATTCATTAGCTTGACGCCATACTGTTTCAGTTTGAGGTTCAACACCAGCTTGAGCATCAATTAAAGCAACAGCTCCATCTAATACTCTTAAACTTCTTTGAACTTCAATTGTGAAATCGACGTGTCCTGGAGTATCAATGATATTAAGACGATATCCGTTCCAGTGACATGTAGTAGCAGCTGAAGTAATTGTGATACCTCTTTCTTTTTCTTGGTCCATCCAGTCCATTTGAGATTCGCCTTCATGAGTCTCACCAATTTTATGAGTTATTCCTGTTAAGAATAAAATACGTTCTGTAGTAGTAGTTTTACCAGCATCAATATGAGCCATGATACCGATATTTCTTATTTTATCAATACTAACATCTCTTGCCATAAACTACCTCCTACCATCTATAATGTGCAAATGCTTTATTAGCTTCAGCCATCTTGTGAGTATCTTCACGTTTTTTAACAGCTCCACCAACACCTTTTGCAGCATCCATAATTTCATTTGCTAAATTTACAGCCATACCTTTACCATTTCTTGTTTTAGCATAATTAACTAACCAACGTAGTGTTAAAGCTTGCGCTCTATCATCACTAACTTCCATTGGTACTTGATAATTAGAGCCACCAACTCTTTTTGATTTTACTTCTAAGGAAGGTCTTATATTTTCTAAAGCTTCCATGAAGACATCCATTGGTTCTCTATTAGTTGTTGTTTTAACTATATCAAATGCTTGATATAAAATCTTTTGCGCAGTACCTTTTTTACCATCATTCATAATTTGATTGATTAATTTAGTAACTATTTTTGAATTATAAATTGGATCTGGTAAAACGTCTCTTTTTATTGCTTGTCTTTTACGCATAAATTATTTCTCCTTCCTTATTTTGCTTTTTTAGTTCCATACTTACTACGGCCTTGTTTTCTATTAGCAACACCTTGAGTATCTAATGCCCCGCGTATAATGTGATAACGAACACCGATTAAGTCTTTTACACGACCACCACGAATTAATACTACGCTATGTTCTTGTAAATTATGTCCTTCACCTGGAATATAAGTATCAACTTCTCTTCCGTTTGATAATCTAACACGCGCATACTTACGAAGTGCTGAGTTAGGCTTCTTTGGTGTTCTTGTACCTACTCTTGTACATACACCTCTTTTTTGTGGACTAAAAGTCTCTGTACTCTTTCTTTCCATGCTATTAAAACCGACATTTAAAACTGGGCTTTTACTTTTCTTTGTTTTAGCTTTTCTGTTTTTTCTTACTAATTGGTTTATAGTTGGCATAAATTCTCTCCTTCCATATACACACATCCTGGTGTATCGAATTTCCCTTTAAATATGGTTCCACCTAAGGTAGAACCACATTCAAAACGCATTAATAATATATCATTAATATGTTATGCTTGTCAACAATTTTTATAAACTAAAATTTTAAAAATTCTAATTTCTTTATTTCTTCTTCTAATTCATTCCCATGTTCTTGTATAATTAATTTTATATACATATCAATTACATCATTTCTATAGGGTTCTCTATACTTAGCTCCTATAATCTGTTCATTTATTCCTTTTTTTGATAACAGATAGTCTTTAACATCTTTTATTGTCTCATATTCATTTCGATAATCTTCAAATAAATAATTTAATAAAGAACAATTGCCATTATAATAAATTAAGGAATTTTCTTTTTTTAAACGTATTGTATCAAGAACGCTGAAATTTCTTTCTTTAATAATTTTACTAAATAAGTTTAAATCAAATTGGTCTTTAGCACTTAAATGTTTAATGCCATTATATATCGGACTTGCAGGCAGCAAATCTTTAACTGCATCACTACCATTTCTTAAGATATAATAATTGGTTCTTTCATCTAAAACCACTTTTTCTATATAACTTAATAATGATAATTCTCCTAAAGTATAAGGGTCAGGAAAGCAAGTCCAAAATAAGGCAATCGCATAAAAACTTTACGTAAATAATCAAATAGAGGGGATTAT
>CAOJBM010000047.1 GCA_948329525.1 uncultured Mycoplasmatota bacterium | reverse complement strand
TTGGATAGAGCGTTAGACTACGGATCTAAAGGTTAGGGGTTCGACTCCCTTTGGGCGCACCATTTATTCGAGAAGTAGCACAGCTTGGTAGTGCACCTGGTTTGGGACCAGGGGGTCGCAGGTTCGAATCCTGTCTTCTCGACCATTTGTAATTTAATCCTTATTTTATAAGGGTTTTATTTTTTCTAGGTACTATTTAGGTACTATTTTTTATGTATTCATTGATTAAATACATAATTATGTCTAAATTTATTCATTGTTATTTCGTGACCGCTTAATTCAAAATATTTATGTTTATATCTTGATATAGTTGTTTTTGTTTATATTCTAAGACATAGATGCTATAATCAAATTAAGTTAGGAGGAAAAGTGATGGCTAGACTTTGTATCATTAGAAATATTGATTCGGCTCATGGGAAAAATATTCATGGTCATACTTTTAGATTAGAGTTTAATTTTATAGGAGAAGTTGTTAATAATATGGTTGATAATATTGATTTTCATGAAATTAGTCCTAAAATTGATAAAGTAGTAGATAATTTAAATCACACTTATATTGATGATGTAATTAAAGTAAGAGCTACTGTAGAAAACATAGCGATATATTTATTAAAAGAATTAAAAAATATTGAAAGTCTTTATTCTGTCGTAGTTTATGAAGGGCAAGAAAAATATGTAGAAATTTTAAAAAGTGAGGTAAAAGAGAATTTATGAGTAAATGTAATATAAAAGCTTGTGGAAATGAAAGTAATGGTGATTTAAGATATTGGTGTTTAACACATAAAGATATTGCTTCAAAAGATGGAAAAGAATTACAAGAATGTTTGTGTAAGTATAAAGATGTATATGAGGAACCAAGAATTATTAATCCCAAAGAAGTTAAAAGTATTAAAATAATTTATGAAAATGTTTTAGAAAACTTAAGACCAGTAATAATGATTAATGAAAAAGAAGAAAAGAAAGCTTTAAAAATAGAGAAAAGTGTTATTGATTTCAAAGATTTTGGAGGTTTATTTATTTCAAAGTTAAATAATATTGATTTAATACCTTCTTATTGCACATATTGTAATATGCCTCATACAGATGATGGACTATTTGCATATACACCACATGCAAAGCATTTATGTCAATATTGTGGCTATTTTTATAGAGTAGATGAACCTAATATTGGAAATGAATTAGCTTTATACTTTAATATTCCTAAAGTAGAAATGAAAGATAATATAATCGAACTAAAGAATATTTTTAAAATCGAATATGACCTTTTTAATGGACTTGTTTTAGTTAATGGTCAAATGGGAGATAAAATAAAAATAGATAACAAAGTATTATTTTTGAGAGATTATTTAAATGATGTTTTTAAAGACGAATATTAAGAGGTGTTAAATGAATTTATTAATAAATGGTAGTAATAGAGAAAAGAATTGTTTTAATATTTTAAAAGCAATTCAAAAAAAAGATGATGAATTTGTTTCTTTAGCTAGGCAAAATATTAATTTCTGTTTAGGCTGTAATGCTTGTGTAAGAAGATTAGATAACTTATGTGTTTTAAGTGACTATATAACAACTAATGTATATGAGAAAATACTTGTTAGTGAAAAAATTGTTTTAGCAAGTCCTTTATATATGAGCCAGATAAGTGGTTTGTTAAAAAATTTAATTGATAGGTTGAACCCTTTTTATAATCATCAACTTCTAAAAGATAAAACGATTTATTTGATATTAGTTGGTCAAGGAAGTTATGAAGATAATGAGGAAGAGATTAATTGTATTATAAAATGGTTAAGCGGAGTAAGTGAGTGGTTTAGTTTTTCATTTGAATTTTTAGAATATTTTTGTAGTGGGGATATTAATAATAATAATGATGTAATTAAAAATGATGTTTCTTATTCAAACAAGATAGAAAAAATAAAAGAAAAATTAACTTAATAGTTATTATATTTTTAATCTTTCTAATAGTAAGTAATTAAATTTGAAATAAAATTAAAATCAAATAAAAAAATAGTTATTAATTAAAAAATAGTTTATTTCTTCTTTTTGTCGTGATATACTTAGCTTGGTAAGGGAAAATATCTTAATAAAAAACAAGGTTTAATAAAATTGTTATAAAGTATAATTGTTAAAAAGGAGGTTTTGAATATGTTAAGTAAAAAAGAATTTTTAAAAGAAGAAAAAGATTGTGCCGAAATGTTAGGTATGACAATAAAAGAATATCGTAATAATTTAAAAAATTCCAAAGTAACTATAAAGCATGATAAAAAAATAAATATGATAATTCCATTTTATTTAAATTAGGATTAACTGCAAAGGATTTAAAAGTAAGAAGAGGTTAATTGGAGGCAGTAATTAGAGAAATATGGGTAGCAACTATACCTATATTACATAAAAATAAAAATGGAGATATTTCAGTTTTATTACAAAAAAGACCCGTATTAATTTTTGATGATGGTCGAGGATTAATTGTCGAAGAAGATAAATGAAATTATCATATATTAAAATTGACTACTCAAAATGATTTATATAAAAGAAAAGTTATACCAAATTGGAGAGATTTAGGCCTTTTTAAAAAATCGTATACTCGTTTAGAAATGCCTATCAAACTTGAAAAAGAACAATTAGAGAAAAAATTAACTGAATTACCAAGAGAACAATTATTAGAAATATATTCTGAAATCTATAAATTAATAAATATTAATTCATTAAAGAAAATGTTTATTAAATATAATCAGATATCATTGAGGAAAAATATATAAATATTCAATCTAGAAACACCTATTAAAGGTGTTTTAAATAATTTCAAAGGAATCCCATTATTTATATTTTTGTGTATATATGTTATAATTTTCTTGGTGGAGAAATATGGAAAAAGAACTAATATTTGATAAAAGTAAATATATTAAAATAAGTCTTTTAAAACTATCTGTTGTAATTATAATGGTTCTTCTTTTTATTCTTGTTAATACTTTATTTAGAGGAATAAAATTTACTCCTAGTGACTATTCTGTAATGCTTCTTTTTGTTGTTTTTATTGATTGTTGCTATGCTTGTAGACTTTATCTAAACTACAGATTTTATAAAAATGATTACCAATGTGTTTTTACGAAAGATTTCCTTGCTTATACTATTGTTAGATGTCCCAATCTCTTAGAATCAGCTTTTAAACTTTTTAGTAATTACACAGCTATTTATCTGGAAGTAAGTAGGATTGATAAAATTGAGAAAAAATTAGGAAGAATAATCATTTATGGTAAAATGACTGTCGAAAAAGTGTCGAATAAAAGTAAAATAAAAATCCTCAATAAATATAAATTATATGATTATTTTCAAAATGAGGAAGAATTAATTGAATATACCAAGTAATTTGTCAAATAAAAGTAGATAAAATGTCTAATTGATGGACATTTTTTTTGTATTGGTGTATGATACGCTTAAGGAGAGAAAACTTATGAAACAAAAAATTGATAATAATAAGTATTTTTATTGGGGGTTAACGATATTTTCTATCGTTGCTTTTGCTATTTTATTTTTCTTTGTATTATATCGCTGGGAAGTTATAATTAGTGGTTTAATAAAATTTTTAAAAATATTTACTCCATTTGGAGTAGGATTTATCATTGCTTATTTATTGAATCCAATTATAAAATATATGGAATCTCGTGTTTTTAATAAGTTAGGTAAAAAAGTTTGCAAGAAAGAAGAAAATGCATATAAATTTTCTCGTTTTGCCTCTATCATTGTTAGTACTCTTATCTTAGTTTTAATTCTTGTTGGTTTCTTTAGCTTTATTATTCCCGAAATTTTAAGAAGTATTGATACGATGATAGCTAATATTCCTGATTATTTAAACAATATTGAATCTTGGATATTAACTGCTTTTGAAAATAAACCCGAATTGGAAGAGTTAATTCTAGATAATTATGATGATATCTATGATTACATTATTTCTTATATAAATAGTGGTAATATCCCTAGTGTTGATTCCATAATTGGCAATATTTCTAATGGATTAGTGACTATTTTTAAAGCAATTTATAATATTGTTTTAGGATATATAGTAGCAATTTATTTGTTACTTGGAAAAGAAAAATTCCTTGCTCAAGCAAAAAAACTTTTATACACAGTTGTTAAACCGAATAAAGCTTTTATTATTTTAGATAATTTGAGATATACAGACAAAATATTTGGGGGATTTTTAATAGGAAAAATGATTGATTCTTTAATTATTGGAATTATCTGCTTTGCTTTTATGTTATTACTTAATATGCCATACCCTCTACTTCTTGCTGTAATTGTGGGAATTACAAATATAATTCCCTACTTTGGACCAATTATCGGAGCAGTTCCTTGTGCTTTATTAATTCTTTTGGTTTCACCATCTAAGTGTCTTACATTTATTATCTTTATCATTATTTTACAACAATTTGATGGTAATGTTCTAGGGCCAAAAATACTTGGTAATAAGACTGGTTTACAAAGTTTCTGGGTATTATTTTCCATTATTGTCTTTGGGGGATTATTTGGATTCATCGGAATGTTATTTGGAGTTCCATTATTTGCGATAATTTATTCTTTCTTTAATGGTGTTTGCGAAAGAAGATTAGCAGCTTGTGAATTGCCACTTGCAACAGATGATTATAAAAAAATCAATTACATTGACCCAGAGACAAACAAACCTGTTTATTATCCTGTTAAATAGTTGGAACATATAATAGTAGAAATTAAAAGGTGATATATATGACTAGAAAGCAAATAATTATTTCGATAATTGCAATATTATTAGTTGGAGGTCTTATCACGTCTTTTTTTCTTTTCGGTAAAAATTTTATTGATAAAGATAGTAGTAGGGAATACCAAGAACAAGAAAAGATAGAAGATAATCATTCAAAAGAAGAAACTAGTTTAGAAAATGAAGAAACTAATTTAGAAGAATATGTTAAAGAAACTGAAGAAGATAGTGATGAAAACAAAAAAGATAGTGATGAAGTAAAGAAAGATGAAAATAAAAAAGCTGAAGAAAATACTAAAAAGGATAATCAAGTAACTGATAATAAAACAGCAAATAAAGAAGAAAATAAAACTTCTAACAATCAAAATAAAGATACTAATATAAATAATACTAAACCTAGTACACCTTCTTCTAATAAAGATAATGAAAATAATAAACCTAGTGACAATAATAACTTTGTGGAAAAGCCTAAAGAAGAAAATGATGAAGTAGATACTCTAAGAAAGAAAATAGAGAATACTTATGGTATTACTATTAAATATGGTAATGAACTAGGTTCTTATCGGCCTAAAAGACTAACTCCTACTATCCTTACTGATAAAGAAAAAATTAAAAAAGAGTTAAATTTAATAAATAATGAATTAAAAAAGTATCCAACTGGTTTCTTTCGTGATTTTAGTGGCATGCCTTTAACAATTTACTTAGTTAGTAGTGTTCCAGGTAATGTATTTTCAGGCTTTACTGATAGAGAATTTATGAGTGATATAAAAATTACTTTAACAGAGAATTATTTTTTTGAATATACTTTAAATCATGAAATAATGCATTATATTGATGCTTATTTAGAAATAAAGATGTATCCAGCTAATCCTTATGATGAATATATGGCTTTAAATCCTTTAGATTTTAACTATGGAACAATAAATAAGAATTATAACTATGGAAATAATGGAGTTATTAAAGGAGCTTATTTTATTGATGATTATGCTCAAAGTTCAGTTAGAGAAGATAGAGCAGAATTATTTAAAAATATGATTACAAGACTTTATAAACCAGTAGGCATGTTTGATGATGGAGAAGTCTTACAAAAGAAAGCTCTTATTATTGATAAACAGATAAGACAATATTTTAAGAGTGCTAATGGAACTACCTATTGGGATAAAATAATTGGGAAATAGTAAATTATAAGGAATTTATAAATAAGCTATTCAAATTACAAATATGATGTTATACTTAACATAGGGTAAGGAGAATTTTAAAATTATTGGCGAAAATTTATAATTAATTCTTTATTCTAAATGAAGTAAAGAAGTAGGAAAGGAGGTTGTGTTTATGAAAAAAGTAAAAATTTTAGTTGGATTATTTGTTTTAAGTTGTTTTCTTCCATTAGCTAATGTTAATGCTGTTGATGGAATACTTGGTATTTTTGGTGTTACAATTCCAAAAAGTTCAAGTGATTGGTACTATAGTGGTACTCAAAAGAAATCTCAAGTAAGTTATCAATATTACAATAGTGGTGGAGCAATAGATACGATAGGAACTGAAATCGCTATACATGGAAGAACTTGGGATGGAGAAAATAATTCTGGTTGGTTAACATTTCCGAAAAACCAATATGTTACTTGGGGAGAAGGAAATTTATCAAACTTAAATTTTGATACAGGTACTTATGGACTAGATATTAGTAGAATTAAATCAGGTATTTTTAATGTTACTCATAGCGGTAATTGGTATTTAAACAAAAATAAATTACCTGCTTCATCTGGTATTAAATGATAGTATTAATATTTTTCTTTACCCTAAATTTATTTTTTTAAAGAAAGTGATGCAATGAAAAAGTTTTTTAAAGAAAATAAAATAGCAATAGTTGTTTATATAGTAATGTTAATTTTAATTGGTCTTGGAGTTCGAGAATATAATAGAGATTATGGTTATCAAAAGAGAATCGAACAACATAAGAATACTATTGAAAAATGTCAACAATATGATTATTCTACTTTAACTAGAGAAGAAAGAGAATTAATTGTTAATGCTTGTCAAGAATTAGAAAATAAAGAAGTAAAAATGGATGATACTATTACAACGTTTTTTTATATTTTATATACAAAAAAATTATATTATCTTCATTTGATAATACCAATATTAATAATAATTTGTTCAGTAAAAAAATGGCATAGTTATATAAAAAATGGAGTGATAAAGAATACTTTAACACGTGAAAAGTATTCTAAATGCTTAAAAAAAGAATTTTTGGATAGTTATAAACAAGTAGCAGTATTTCTAGGATTTATATTATTAATATTTTTAATAAGTTTTGTTATATCAGGGCATTTTGATTACACAGAGGCATTAAGCTTTGATGGATTAGTTGAACATGACTTTTATAAAACTATGCCATACTCATTAATAATGTTTTTTATAATATTAGGATTAAGTTATTTTATGTATATAAATATAAGTTTAATAAGTGCTAAATATAATAAAAACTACTATGTTTGTGTAATTGTTTCTTACCTTATATGGCTTGCTTTGAATATCTTAGTTGAAGTGCTTATTGGTGGTTATTTATGTCGCTTATTTTTAAAACTACCAATAGGGCAAACATTTAGTCTGCTTGCATTGTACGTAACGTGGACAACGAAAGAACAATTAATTCAGTTTGGGCTAACGCTTACTTTAACTATTTTATCTTTTGTAGCGCTATATTTAGTTTATCATAAGAAAGAGGGAGTTGTAATGGCCTGTGAAAAATAAAATAAGAAAGTTTTTTTCCGAACTTAATTTCTTTGTAAGTAGCGAAAAGTTTTTATTAACCTTTCTTTTTATAATATTAAATAATATATATGGGGCAATGGCTCTGATATTTGCATGGTATAGTTATATAGATTCGTTGTTTAGTTTCTTTACGGGTTCTTATTACTTATTAATCTTACAACTTTGTATATTTATATCTGTAAATACAACACTTAGTCAATTTGAAAAAAATGGAGCATTAATAATACGGTTTAAAAATCATAAAGAATATTTAAAAGAATTATTTAGAAGAGTAGTAAGAAATACATTATTTGTATTTATCGTTAATCTAATAGTAGCTTTATTAATATTAAACTTAGTTAGATTTTATAATATTGGAGTAGGTATTATAGATGGATATAATATTTCTAATGTTTTATATTTAATATTTTATATGGCTAGAACTTGTGCTATTATTTTGTTAAATGCATTAGTATTCTTATATATTATGAAAAATACTTCTAAAAATATTGGAATAGTGCTATGTTTAATATATTTAATCCTTGATTTTATTCCTCTTAGGGAAACACTTTATATATTTTATTTTGAATATTTTAGAATATTAATATGTGGTACGTTTATTGAAGAAGTAATAAGAAGTGTAATATTTATAGGTGTCTTTGGAGTAATCTTAAAAATATTCCATGAATATACGACAAAACATATGAAAAAATTAGTAGATTGAGAGTTGATTGAAAATGAAAATTGAAATTAAAAATGTAACAAAAAAATTTAAAGAAAATATAGTTTTAGATAATGTAAATATGACTTTGGAAAGTGGTAAAATTTATGGCTTTATTGGTCGTAATGGTAGTGGGAAAAGTGTTTTATTAAAAATGATATGTGCTTTTTATGAACCAACTAGTGGTAGTATCTTATTTGATGGTGAGAATGTAATTAAAAATAAAAGTTTTCCCAAAAATACAAGAGCTATAATAGAAGGACCAAATTTCTTACCTGATTTAACTGGGGAAGAAAATCTTTTACTTTTAGCCGATATACAGAAAATAATTGGCAAAAAAGAAATTGAAGAAACTTTAAAATTAGTTAATTTATATGAAGATAAAGATAAAAAATATTCTAAGTATTCTCTAGGTATGAAACAAAAATTAGGACTTGCCCAAGTATTTATGGAAAATCCAGAGGTAATTATTTTAGATGAACCATTTAATGGTATTGAAGATAAAACAGCATTAAAATTAAGGGAATTTCTTAAGGAAGAAAAGAAAAAAGGAAAACTAATTATTATTGCTACTCATATTAAGGAAGATGTTGATAAGTTAGTTGATGAATTATATAAATTTGATGAAGGAAAAATTACAAAGTTAGAAAAGTAGGGATATAATGAAATTTGGAATCTTAAATGATTTTAAAACAACTTTTAAAACACAAAAGAAATGGTTATTATTATATTATATAGTTTTTATAACTTACATGTTATTTAAATATTATGTTAATCAAGATTTAATTGATAATACTTTTGCTTTAGAATCATTTGGGCTTTTGATAAATGGAACTAATATTCTTAAAATAACAATGTTTACATTTCATATTATTTTTTATATTTATCTAGCTGTTAGCTTATTCTTTCGTGATTTAAAAGAAGATAAATGTAATCTTTTTTTAAGAATGGATAATAAAAAGTGGTATATATATAAAATAATATCTATATTTTTAATGTCAATTTTACTAGAATTGATGGCTTTACTAATTTTTTCTATTTTTAGCTATTTAGTTTCAAAAAAGATATTTCTTTACTTTTTTTTAAAAGACGTATTGTTTCTTTTTACTTGCCAAGTAACTATAATATTAGGAATTATTTTTACTCCTTGTTTTTTATTTCTTTTACTAATTTGTTATTTTGTTTATTTTAAAGAGGGGAATGTCTTAGATATTAATTTATATTTAGAAATTCTATATTTATTTGTGAGTTTAATTTTAGGAGTTTTCTTAATTAGAAAAAATAAATGTTTAATTTTGGAAAAATGTTAATAAAAGGTTCAATAATCATTATAACTAGCATACATTAAAGTAGAGGGTGATTATATGTCTAGTTATAAAGAAATAGTTACAAAAGCAATAGTTGGTAAAGGTAAAAAAACAAGTAAAAATTCTTTTAGTATTCAAACGGAAGAAATCCCTAATACTGTTTTAGGTTGTTGGGTAATTAACCATCGTTTTGAAGGTGTAAATAACAATAACCAAGTTCACATTAATGGTTCTTTTGATGTTAATGTTTGGTATTCTTATGAGGGGGATTCGAAAACAACTGTTAGTACGAAAAGATTTAATTATAGTGAAGATATGAGTGTTAGAAGTAAAGAAAGTTCTTTATCGAATACCGAAATTATCGTTAGAAGTCTAAAGCAACCAACTGTAACTGATGTTAAGATAAAAGATGGTTTAGTTGAGTTGATAGTCGAAAAAGAACTTGGAGTTGAACTTCTTGGTGACTCCAAAGTAAAAGTAATGACTGAAGAAACTTTAGAAGATTGGGATGAAATAGAGGAAGAAATCGATGAAGAAGAGATTGATGAAGTAAATGAAGAATATATAAAAGAAGATAATGCTTAAGTAGTTATCTTTTTTTTACAATTATTCATGTGTTAACCAAAAAGGGTTGACATATATTGGTTGATTTGATATTATTAGTTTAATAAACAAAGGAGGGAAGAAGAAATGGCTGTTAAATTAAGATTAAAAAGAATGGGTTCTAAACAAAGACCATTTTATCGTATTGTAGCTACTGACTCAAGAAATCCTAGAGATGGTAGATTTATTGAAACTGTTGGTACTTATAATCCAATTGATAAAAATAATGAAGTAAAAGTAGATAAAGAAAAAGCTTTAAATTGGTTAAATAATGGAGCAATACCTACAGATACAGTTCGAAATATCTTAAGCAAAGAAGGTATTATGAAAGAATATGCCGAATCTAAGGTAAAAAAAGAAGGTAAATAATAGTTATGGAATTGAAAGAATTTACAGAATTTTTGGTCAAAAGCATTGTAACAGATCCAGATATGGTAAAAGTAGAGCAATTTGGTGGCGAAGATGATGCGACCATTTTGGAAATAATAGTTCATGAAAATGATATGGGTGCTGTCATTGGAAGAAGTGGAAAAATGGCTTCATCTATTAGAACTCTAGTCCAAGCTCATGCTTATTTACTTGGAATGAATAAAGTTAAAATCAATATTGATTCATTTTAAAAGACTATAGAAATATAGTTCTTTTTTTTTATAATATTTTATAGGTGGTAATAATGAAAAAAATGATTGTTGTTGATTTAGATAATTCTTTATTAAATAGTAAAACAGAATGTGAAGAAAATTCTAAAAATTATTTGAAAGAGTTAAAAGATAAAGGATACATCATTGTTATAGCTACGGGAAGGTCTTTAGCTTCGGCTATAAGAGTTACAGATGGAGCTTGTTTTGCTAATTATATTATAACTAGTAGTGGAACTGTGATATTTGACAATGATAATAAACAAATTATTTTTGAAAAGACATTAGATAATAATGAAATACAAAAATTATATTTAGAATATAAAGATGTTTTTAAAGAATTTATCTTTTGTGATGGAAATACTTATTATAAATACTATCCTGCTAAAAAATTATCACATTTTGAAGAGGAAATTAAAGATGTTGTGACTTTTTTAGAAACTTCTCCTAATTTAAAACATATGTCTTTAGCAATTAAAGATATAAGCAAGATTTATGAACTTCAAGATAAATTGAATAAAGAGTTTACTAATTTGCATTTTATTGTCATGCAAGATTCCCTAGCTTCTTCTAAATGGTTAGATATTTTATGTTGCAATGTTTCCAAATATAAAGCGATAACTTTTTTAAGTAAGTTAATAGATATTAATAATAAAAATATAATCGCTTTTGGTGATGGATTAAACGATATTGAGATGATTTCTAATTGTGGAGTTGGTGTCGCAATGGGTAATGCTTTAGAGGAAGTAAAAGAAAAAGCTTTATTTGAAACATCATCTTGTGATAATGAAGGAATAATATCATTTTTAAAAGAATACTTACATGATGAAAAATAATTGTCAAAAATTAGTGTTTTCTTGCTATTCTCTTTTCTTAATAGTATAATTAAATTTGTAAGGATGGTAAAAAGATGGATTTAAATATACCTAATCATGTCGCTTTAATTTTAGACGGCAATCGAAGATGGGCAAGAGAAAATAATATGTCTAATTTTGAAGGGCATAAAAAAGGCGCAGAAAATATAAGGAAAATGACTAGCTATATTATTAACAAAGGAGTTAAATTTTTGAGCATATTTGCTTTTTCAACGGAAAACTTTAAAAGAAGCCAAGAAGAAGTAAAATACCTTATGAATTTATTTGTTAATGAATTTACCAAAGAATATCACAAATTACATGAACAAAATATTAAAATAATTTTTTCAGGACGAAGAGAAGGTTTAAAAAAAGAAGTAATAAACGCGATGGAAGAAACTATCAAGTTAACAAAAGATAATACTGGTGGTATTTTTAATGTTTGTTTAAATTATGGTGGTCAAGCAGAAATAGTTGATACAACAAAAAAAATTATGAAAGACTATAAAAATGGTGTTATAAAAGAAGAAGAGGTTACTGAAGAACTATTTAGTAAATACTTGTACAATGAACTTCCACCTATTGACTTATTAATTAGAACTAGTGGGGAGCAAAGAGTTAGTAACTTCATGCTTTGGAGCCTTGCTTATGCTGAGTTTTATTTTCCTAAAGTCGGATGGCCTGGTTTTAACGAAGAAGAGTTTGATAAAGCTTTAGAAGAATTTAGCAAAAGAACAAGAAAATTTGGTGGTGATAGTAAGTGAAAAAGAAAGTCATAGTAGCTATAATTGCTTTAATAATTATTATTCCAATATTGATTATTGGTAAGTTACCTCTATATATTGGTATTGCTATAATTTCCATGCTTGCTTATAAAGAAATTATCACATTAAGACAAGCTCATAATAAAGTACCAGATTTAATGAAAGTAGTCGGAGCTTTCTCCTTATTCTACTTAGTTTTTAACCATATGGAAGGATATTACTTACAAATAGGACTTAGTTATACAGCCCTTTGCACATTATTAGTCGGGATGTTAACTCCAACAATATTTTATAAAGATGATAAATATACAACTAAAGATGCTTTCTATTTAATTGGAGGAGTCCTTTTGTTAGGATTAGTTTTTAATAGTATTATTTTAGTATATAATAGTAATAAGTGGTATTTAGTTTATTTAGTTTTAATTACAGCTCTGAATGATACATTTGCCATGATTTTGGGTAAATTAATAGGAAAACATAAATTAATACCTACAGTGTCTCCTAATAAAACAGTTGAAGGAAGTTTTCTAGGACTTATAATTGGTACTTTTATTAGTGTCATATTCTTTGTCAATATTATTAAAGCTCCTATTAGTATTTGGTTAGTAATTCTAATGACTTTAGTATTATCAGTAGTTGGGCAATTAGGAGATTTACTATTTAGTAAAATAAAAAGAGAAAATAATATCAAAGATTTTTCCAATATAATGCCAGGACATGGTGGTATACTTGATAGATTAGATAGTTTAGCACTAGTCTTACTTGCATTTATTATAATTATAAATTTGATTTGAAAAGGGATGATTAATATGTCAATAGTTATAAATATACTTGTTTTAATTTTAATAATGGGATTTTTAATCCTTATTCATGAGCTAGGACACTTTTTTTGGGCGAAGAAGTTTGGAGTCTACATCTATGAATTTTCTATCGGAATGGGTCCAGTTTTAAAAACAATTAAAGGAAAAGATGGGATAAATTATTCGATTAGAGCTTTTCCTATTGGTGGTTTTGTCCAAATGGCTGGGGAAGTTTATGAAGATGATAATAAGATACCAAAAGAAAAATTTATGTGTAATAAACCTTGGTGGCAAAGACTAATTATTTTAATAGCTGGGGTTACTAATAATTTTATTTGTGCTTTAGTATTACTATTTTTAATAGCGTGTTTCTTTGGTGCACCTAGCCAAGAACCAGTAATAGAAAGTGTTACAGAAAACTTTCCTTTTGCGGAAGCTGGAATTACTTCAGGTGATAAAATAATTAGTGTTAACGATAAAAAAACTAAAACTTGGGATAAAGTTCAAATACTTCTAATCTTAAAGAGTAAAGATGATGTTTATAAAATAGGAATTGAGCATACTGATGGAAGTACAGATACTTATGATATTACTCCTAAAGCAACAACTAACGAAGCTGGCGATGATGTAAAAGTTTTTGGTGTTTCTATGAAATCGGAAGTTAAAAAAGGATTTTTACTATCTATCAAATACGCATTTACAAAGTTTGGTAGTTTAGTTAGTCAAATGATGTATACAATTGGTGGGTTATTCACAGGTAAATTATCAGTTAATTCCTTATCTGGTCCAGTTGGTATTTATTCAATAGTAGGTAGCACATTAAAAACTGGATTAGCTAATATTATTTATTTAGTAGCTTTCTTAAGTTTGAATTTAGGTTTTGTCAATGTCTTACCATTTCCAGCATTTGATGGTGGAAGAGTACTATTTATCTTGATTGAAAAGATTATACGTAGACCTATTGATAGTAAGATTGAAAATGCTTTTCATACAGTTGGTTTTATCCTTATAATGCTTCTCATGGTCTACATTACTGTCCACGATATTATTAAGTTATTTTAAGAGTGTTAAACAGGATAAACGCATGAGTTTATAAAACTTATGTGTTTTTCAATTGCTTTAA
>CAOJBM010000046.1 GCA_948329525.1 uncultured Mycoplasmatota bacterium | reverse complement strand
AAAAACTGTTGAAATCCTTTTTTGTTATTCTCAAAAGATAAATTTTCTACAATAACTTCACCTGTATCTTTACAGATGAAACAATCGTGTTTGTATTTAGATATATCTATTCCAACATATATCATATACATGCACCTCCTTGGTTAGTTTTTAATGCCTGTATGTTTGCCACAAAAGCTTTTTATCTTGTAACCTCGCTGAACCTATAAAATGTCAATGCGTTAACTAACTAATCAACAATTAAAATAAAAAGTCTGTGGTAAGAGCCTTTCAAAACAGTCAAAGCTGTAGGAGAATAGAAACAAATCCACAGGCAAGAGTTATTATAACTCAAAAAATATAAATAGAAAGAATCAATCAAATAGATTAATAATTTCTATAAGATTGATTATACGAGGAGAAGGAAAAGCTATATTTACTTATTATTTATGTGATGATAACGATACTATTTATAATTTGAAAATGAGTATAAAACAAAAAGATAAAGATTATTATTTATCTTTACTAAAAAACTATCTTAAAGAATTGGTGAAAGTTAACGAAAAAGTTGAAAAAAAACTTATCAAAGAAGAAAAAATTTTAGAAAAAATAAAAGAAAATGTTAGTTTAAAAGAATCTGTAATTTTTTTAGAAAAAAGCGAAATTACAAATATAGAAAAGATAGAAAAGATAGAAAAGATAGAAAATTATTTACCTTCTATAGTTACGATTAAAACAAAAAAGTATTTAATGCCTCATTCTTATACTATTTATATTTTAATAAAACTTTTAGCTAATGATTTAGAGAAAACTACTAATCCTCTTATTTCTAAAATAATAGGTTTATTAAACTATTCTCGTTATATTGATTTTAACCACATATATAAAACTTTTTTTGATGAAGATGGTAAAATTATAAGCGAAAAAGAAGAGGATTATAACTCCTTAAGTAGTTTATTAAAAAATTTAGAAATAAAAATTGATTTAGTGTACTCTTATAATCATTTATCAAGTTTTTGGCAAGGAGATGATATGGAAAGAGAAACTGCAGAAGGAATAGTCAATGATTCACAAAAAAATAAAGAAGCCTTACAAAAATTAAATCTTACTTTAATAAAACATTTTAGCCTAAGTAATTTGACATCTTAGGTTAATTTTTTTATAATACAACAAGATATATAAAAGAGTGTGGTAATTATGAAAAACGTTAATTCTTATCTTATCTTAGTAAAGAAATATTTTAAAAAGTTAAAAACAGAATTATTTGCTGAGGTCTTTTTAGAGAATTACAATAATAGGAATATTTATATTAGGATAGATTTCTTTAAAAAAGCTCGAGTTTATAAACTTAGTTTTATTGATTTAGAACATGTAGAATCTAATGATATTTCAGTATGGGTTAATAGTTGCAATATAGAACCTAATTCTATTTTTCTACTTGAAAGTATTTTTAATAATCTAAAAATACAGGATACTATTTCTAAAGACTCTTCCTATAGAGTTACAATAAATGCAAATACTAAAAATCATGTCCATCTTGAATTTAATCGTTTTTTACCCTTAGATTTATATTCATTAACAGACTTTTTCATAGTTATTTTTAATAATTGCCCTAAAAAATACGAGGGATTCTTCTTTGAATTAATATCTTTAATTATAGGTAACTCAAATGAATTTACTTATAATGATGAAATTAAATTTGATATTTTAAAAACTAGTTTAAAAAAATTATTTATTGATGAAGATATCAAAAAAGGAAATGATATTTATAAAGAAGATTTGATTAAGTTTTTAGAGAAAATTGAAAATAAGTATTATGCCATTATTGAAAGTGTTGAAACCTATGTTGTAATTATAGAATATAATGAAAAAGAAAATATAATGAAAGTATACTCTAACTGCCCTTGTAACTTTTATTGTAAACATGTAGCTGCTATTATAATTGCGATAAGAGATAATTTTGAAAAAAGATTTTATAAATTAACTTATGATAGTAAAAAGAATTCTTTTTTAGAAAAATTAATGCACTATAAATTCTTTTTATGTATTGGATTGCAAAATGAAGGATTAAAGATTTTAAGTAAAGAAGGAAATATAGAAATTGCTCCTCTTTTCGACATCAACAATAAGTGTCCTTGGAGTGTTATTGAAGATGATAATAAAAAAAGTTTATCAAAAAAAATCCAAACAATTACTCTTAAAAATCCCTTAAAATAGGATTCTTTAACTTTCAAATAGGATTCTTTAACTTTCAAATTGACAAAAGCATATAATACTTATATAATTAGTAAAGCATAATTTGAGGTTGATAAAATGAAGAAAAATAATAATGAAGAAAATATTGCTTATAAAGTAAGTAATACAAGTATTTTTGTAAATATTATATTAAGTATTGGAAAGTTTTTAGCAGGAATACTGGGTCATTCTAAAGCAATGATTAGTGATGCTATGCATTCTTTAAGTGATGTATTTAGTACGATTATCGTAATAATTGGTATTAAAATAAGTTCTAAAGATAGCGATGAGAGTCATCCTTATGGACATGAAAAGTTTGAGTGTATTGCTGCTATAATTCTATCTTTTATGTTATTTGCAACAGGATTAGCTATTGGTGGTAGCGCTATAAAGGTAATTGCAACAAAAAGCTATGTAAATAGCAAAATTCCTGGGATTATCCCTTTAGTATTTGCTGTTATATCTATAATCTTAAAAGAAGTTATGTATTGGTACACTAGATATTATGCTAAAAAAATAGATAGTACAGCTTTGATGGCTGATGCTTGGCATCACAGAAGCGATGCTTTATCTAGTATTGGTAGCTTTATTGGGATATTAGGAAGTCGCCTTGGTTATAAAATATTAGATTCAGTTGCTTGTATAATTATTTCTTTGTTAGTTATTAAAGCTGCTATTCAAATATTCATTGATGCCATAAACAAAGTTGTTGATAAATCTTGTGACGAAGAAACTGTTAATAAAATAAGAAAAACTATTCTTTCTAATAATGACGTTAAAAATATTGATAATTTAAAAACGAGAGTGTCAGGAAATAAAATTTTTGTAGATGTAGAAATTGCTGTTGAAAAAAATATGTCTTTAGAAGATGCCCACGATATTGCAGAAGATATTCATAATCGAGTTGAAACAAAATACAAAAGTGTTAAACATTGTATGGTTCATGTAAACCCAGAGTAAAAGAACTTACAAATAAGTTCTTTTTAAGTTAACATTAATATCTAGTAAACCATTTGCATATCTTCTTAAAGCTTGCTTATATATTACTAAATCTAAAGGGTAATCATTATTTATTAAATAATTTACAACTTGTTGTCTTTCTTCTAAAGTTGGCTTTATATATTCGCCATTCACACTAAAAGTATATTCTGTTTTTAATTCATACTTCATATTAAAGAAAGTAGCATTTTTAAAAATAGTAAATGTTACTTCTTTTTTTAAAGCATGATAACTTTTAGCATAAAAAGTTTCTAACTTATCTAAATCATTTACACTAATTTTATCTCCCTGATATAATAAAAAATACTCAAAAGGAATTTTAAAATTAGTATAATAATCAAAGAAAGTAAATGGAACCACTTCATTTCCGCATTCTATCCCCTCTTCAATATACCCTAATACCAAAGGAGCAATACTTTCAATAACTATATTTACTTTATATTCTTTAGTGGCAAGTAAGTCACTTACTTTATTATATAATTCTTTATCATAAGAATTATTAGAAAAAGAAGAAAATGCGACTAGATCCATAAAAAAATTATAATCTATACCATATTTTTTTATAATATTATAAACATAATCTTCGTTATTTGCATAATCTTCTAATAAATGTCTATATTTTAAGTATATATCCTCACTTATTCTATTTTTATTAGTTACAATTTTTGCATTTCTAAATTTTACACTTTTACTTTTGTTAAATTTATCTCTTGCAATAATTAAATGAGCTACTTTTACTTCATTCAAAAATTTTTCTACTTCACCTATTTTCTCTTGTGATAAAAAATCTGGATTATAATAAAAATAATCATTAATGTATTCAACTAATCTGATATGAGTTAATTCTAAGTCATTAACATATTTTAATGCTTCTTCTATAGTCATATTTAAAATTGTTTTGATACACTTATAAAATTTTCTATCAGTTATTCTTACATTAACCATATTAGACATTAAAAAAACCTCCTTTTTATCAAGGAGATATTTTAACCTATAATTTCTCATTTGTCAAATTTCACTCATCTTGGAGATACAATATATCGACATCGACAGCCCCTTTTATGCCATCGACTTTTCCATTTTCACATATTTGCCATAGTAAATAGTCACCTTTATAAGATAAACTAGAATTATATTGGGCTACCCAAATAGGATAATCTACTTCTAACCACATACTTTCTAAATAGTTTTTACTACCATAAACCATGCCTTCATACCCTTCTTTGGATAAAGTATCTAAAAAAGCATTAGCCATTTCTGTTAGCTCATAAAAACTAAGATTATAAGAATTAAAATAGTTCCAATTTTCCCAATCAAAAGCAATAGGTAAACTTATATCATAATCTTTAATAACATCCAATACCCAATTTGCATCTCTTATGGCATGTTCTTTCGAATTAGCATAACTAAAGAAATATAGTCCAACATCAATACCATATTTATTGGCTTCCTCTATATTATAATAAAATGTTTTATCAACAAAGTTTTCTTTTTCTGTTCCTGTATTTCCTCCAACACGAATAATTATAAATTCAACACCAGCATTTTTCAAAGATTCAAAATCAATCTCCCCTTGCCAAGAAGAAACATCAATACCAATCTTTGTTTTATCTGTTTTATAATTTTTAACAATATCACTATAATCTTTATAAACTATTTCATTATTCGTAGGTTTAGTAGGAGGAAGACTTTCAACTACATTTAGAGTAAAAGGACTTGTTATCTCATTACCAGATGAATCAACAGCTTTAAATTCCAATTTATAAAAACCAATTTTATTTATATCATAATTCCCAATTACACTACATTCTGGTTTACTATCATAATTATCCCCACATAAAACATTAGAATAATCAAATTCATTACCTTTTACTATAGTATAAGAACTAGCATTCCAAATAAGGGGTGGTACAGTATCAACTATGTTAATATCAAAGCTATAATTAAGGCGTATGTTATCATCATTGATAAAGATAAAATCAACAGTTTTCTTACCTACTTTTTTTGTATCAATAACATAGTCATCAACTATTTTTCCATTAATACTTGTAATTAAATCCGATACTTTTAATTTAGTTAAAAATTCAATATCTAAATTATCAATTGTCGTAATCTCAATTTTAGCATTTTTTATTAACTCTTCTTGTTTTTTATTTTCTATATAATTATAATAAAAAGTTCCACTAACTCCTAAAATTATCAAAATAATTAAAAATATAACAATTTTTTTCATAAACTCATCTCATCTATATATTATCAAAAAAAACAAGAGTTTTAAACTCTTATTTTAAATATTCATCTAATGGTTTAACACGGTATGTCATTTCCCCCATCCTACTTGTTGGAATAAAACCAGATGGAGCATTAATAACATCAGGAATACGATTTACAATATCAGCACATGTAAGCTCTACAGTTGCTGGTTTATTAATAGTTACTGTCGTATCAGGTTCGCCATAAACTGTCCATGTATTAGTATCAAATTCACTTGGCGCATAAACTTTCCCAATACATTCTGCTTCCAAAATAATTCCTTCTTTAGTTTCAGCAGTAACAACTGCACTCATACCTGTTGCCATCCCTTTTTTTATAGTCATATTTAAAGTACTAGAATTTAAGTCCTCTTCATAAGTTTGAGGCACACATTTTTGTTTCATTGTAGTAATAGTAAACCCTAACTTATCAGCAAGCCATCCCACTGTATTCCACATATAAGATGGTTCATAAGTGCCACTATTGATTAGTTCTTCTCTTTCTTTTGCACTTATTTCATCATTAATAGCCACTTCTTTTTCAAACTCCTCAAGTGTAAGTCCAGCTCCATGAGCTTTAGCTAAAGCTATTCCATAATCTTCAACATTATAAGATGAGGAACCTTTTATTTTGACAATTTTATGAGTTGTTCCAGCAATGGCTGCTATTAAATTTCCCCAAGAAAAATCTTGATATCCACAACCTGTAACTGTACAATTATTGGCTTTAGCTAAGACATCAATTTCTTTCCATATTGTTGGATTGGAATTAGAAACAAAGAATGCCTCTTCACAAGTTGTCACTACATTAACTCCATTATTTACACAAGTTCGTAAAACATCATGTAAATCTCTAATTAAACTCATCGTTGTAATAATTGCTATATCTGGTTTAGTACTTTTTAGTACTTTATCTAAATTATCAATATTTTCGATAATAATTCCTTTATTATCACTTTCTATAACACTGCCTATGTCTTTCCCTATAACATCTTCACTAATATCGAGTGCCGAAACTATAGAAGCCCCTTTCTCATATACATAACGCATTGTATATTTAGCCATTTTACCACAGCCAATTTGAACTACTTTTATCATTATATCCCTCTTCCTATCTTATTTTTATTATACCACAGATGAAATTAATAATAAGTAAAAAGAAAAAAAGATTTACATTGCTAATCTTTTGTTTCTTGGTTTTATTATAATAACATAAATTAAACTTGCTATACCAAGTCCCAAAACTTCTAAAACTAAAAGTGGAGGAAAATGTTTTAACCAAGGATATAAAACAATAACATTATCGGGAATATAATTGGTAAATATATAATTAGTATTAAATATATAATTAAATGGTGTTACTATAAGTAAAAGAATATTTAAAAAAAGAAATAATTTTCCAAAATCTTTAAATACAATCTTATAATTTAGGGCATAGTAAGAATATAAACTTATACATATAAAGAAATGATGAGAAATAATTAATTGCCAAAAATTAAAGTTATCTATTGTTGAAACTAAATTCGGCCATAGTATTGCTGGAATTGGACCGATAAAAGACATAAACAAAGTATATTTTAAAAGATTATGTTTTTTAAATAAAACAGCTATTATAAACATATAGTTAGCGATAAAACATAAATGAAAAGGTAACATTTCTTTGTAGTCAAAGCTTCCATAATATAAATTACCAAAAGTATAAATAAGCATATTGATAAGTAAAATAATAGCACTACCTTTTAAAATCTTTTTCTTATTCTTATTTTTACTAAATTTATCTTTATAAAGATAAATAATTATTAACAACACTAGTGTTGTTAAAGAAAATAAATTATGAATAAGTCCCCATTGTTTAAATAAAAAGTGCGGACTAACATTTACAAAAAACTCTCTTAACATACTAATACTCTTCTAAGTTAACTTTTTCTTCTCTAATTAAATCAGCAAACACTTCTTTAAACCTAGCAATTTCTTTAACTTTAGCATCTTCATATATAGCCCCAGTATTACATATCGCCTTATAAAAATGTTTTATTCTTACTTCTTTATTATCCTCATACAAAGCATTAGTAAAAGCATTAGAAAGAATTGTTAAACAAATATCTGGATAACGACTAGATACTTCATAAACTCTTTTATATTCATCTGTCATTTCCACAATAAAACGCATTATCTTTTCTTTGATAAAATCAGTATAAGGAAGAACTACTCCTAATTGTTTCTCAATTTTAGGATAAGTTCCCATTAAAATTTTAACCGTTGTATCCTGACTAGCTTCTAAAACATCAACTTTTTGAAATCTTCTTAAGAAAGCCCTATCTCTTAAAATATATTGTTCATATTCTTCTGTTGTTGTAGCTCCTATCATTTTAATATCACCTCTATCAAGTCCTGCTTTAAACATATTAGCAAAATCGATATTAGCATCATTATTCGAGTTACCCACTAAAACATGAGTTTCATCAATAAAAAGAATTGTTTTGGGTCTATTTCTTAACTCTTTTATTAATAAATCAACCCTATTTTCTACTTGGCCATCACTTTCTGTAGTTCCTATTAAAGATGTCACATTAAGTTTGTATAAGTCATAGCCAAATAAAGCATTCGGAACCATGTTTTTTTGGATACGATAAGCAAGTCCTTCAACAATAGCAGTTTTACCTATCCCTGGCTTACCTACTAATAAAGCACTTTTCTCAGGTGTTAGAAGAGTTAATATAACTTGTTTTATTTCTTCATCTCGCTCAATAGCAGGATTAGTTATATATTCTTTCTTCGTTAAATTAACAGCATATCTATCTATAATACTTATATTGTTATCCATTTATATCACCTCTTAAATTATAACATATCCTTTTAAATATGTGCTATAATTATCTTAGGGAGTGTTGGGATTTATGAAAAAAATAGAAGAAAACACTGTAATAGATAAGAAAGACTTAAAAGAAATTAAACTTGAATTATTAGATTATGCTAAAGTTAGAATTGACATTGAAGTAGAAAATTCTCTAAAAAAGGTAGAAAAGAAAATAGTTAAAAGAAAGAATATCAAAATTATTAAAAGAGATATTATGATAATTCTTCTTTTAGCTTTATGTGGATTTTTAGCTTATGAACTTTATAATACAGGATATTTTAACAAGTATTTAGTAAAAGATGTTACAACTTTTAAAGAAGATAAGGAAAAGCAAGATAAACAAGAAGAACCTATTTGTAAAGAAGATTTGAAAGAAAAACATAAACATGCTTTAGATAATATTAGTATCAAACATAATTCCAAATATTTAAACGAGTACTATAGCGGCAATTTAACTGATGAATTAAAATTAGAATTAACTTTAAATACAATTCCTACTAAAGAAATAGAAAAAGATGAAGACACTTTTATAGTTTCTAATAATATAATGGAAGAATATTTTAATAATTTATTTAATTCTTCTTACAAAGCAATCTCTTTTAACTATGGTAGTAATAAAATAAAGTATTTAAAAAAGCAAGAGGTATTTATAACAAGTAATGAGATAAAGAAAAATGATAATAAAATTGCAAGAATTATTACTGATGTTCAAGAAGAAAATAATGAAGTAATTGTAAGTACTATTGAATATATTGTGGATAATAATAAAGTTATTAACATCTTAACTAAAGAAGAAGTTTTAGATAATATTGATGATGTTTTGAAAAATCAAGATAAATTAAACAAAATGGAATATTACTTAACTTTTAAAGATAGTACTTATAAATTAGCAAATATCAAAGAAATAGATTAGTAGGAATTGCCTACTTTTTAATTGTATTTTATGAAGAAATTTGATAAACTAACGAAATTAAGGAGAGAGATTATGAACGAAATTATAAAAAAGGTATTAAATAAAGGTGCTCCAATTGATACACCAATTTTAATTGATTTAAAAGAATTTTTTGAGACTTTTGAAAACGAAAAATTATATGAGGATTATCGAAAAAGTGTTGTTGCGATTTTATCTAAAATATCAAATATTATAGACTATTATAGTGGAGAAATAGCACTCCCAACACAAGCTATTATTTCTATGGATGAAAACAATTCAAAATTATTACAAATAACTGGAATAAGTTTATATTATAATATATCTGAGCTACTTTGTGATGTTGACGCTGAAGAAGTAATTAAAGCTTGTGAAAATCCTCTTTATTTCAATGAAATAAAGCAACAAATACTTAGTATTTGTTCTAAAGAAGAATTAAAAAATAAAATGCCTCATATTTATTATTTTTATACCCAACAGCTAGAAACGAATAATAATTTATTAGAGTTAGAAGAATTAGTTAATAATCCTAAAGTAGATATAAATACAAAGTTAAGTAATTTATCAAGAATAACAAATGGATTGAAAGAAGTATACTCAAATTTTGATTTAAAAAAAGAGCAACAATTTGCGAAAAATTTTTCTTTACAATTATTTTTAGAAAGATTTTTAAATGTAATAGAAGCAATAATTACAAATATGGAAGAAATATTCAACTTATATAATTCTGCTACTTTATATTTAGAAAATTTTCTCGAAGAAGATATGGATAAACTAAATTTGTATATTGCTGCAAAGTATATCGAAAAAATAGAAAGTGTAAAGCCTAAAGAACAACAAAGATATTTATTTTATCTTACAAGCTATTTTAAAGAAAATGTTGAAACAAGTGTAACTAGAGTAAAATTAAAATTAAATGATAAAAAAGTTACACCAATAACTTTGTATGAAAGATATAAAAAAGTTTTAGTTTCTAATCCTGAATTATTAGCAGTAAATTTTTCTTATAATGATTTCCAAAATATGAATCAAAGTGAAATTGAAGAATTTATTAGTGCTTATTTAACAGAACTTTCAGCTAATTGGGAGTTACTTCCTAACGATGATACATCAGTTGAAAAAACTATTCGAACTATCGCTAGACGCGGGCATAAAGAACTATCTTTAGAAGAGAAAAGACAAAAAGAAGAAAAGTTAGTTAATCTATATATGCAAAAGAAAAAATTTTATGATAGCACCGACCCATATTTTAGAATTAAAGGCAAGGAAACATTTGATGGTTATGTTGGCTATATTTATTCTAATTCAATAGTAGTTCTTGATAAATTTTATTCTAATGTTGAATCAAATAAAATAGCTGAAAATGAAGCAGTTTATATTATGACAATGAGTGAATTTTATGAATTATCAAGGCATTCCAAAACTTATTTAATTATTAATCATTTATGTAAAAGAGTAATTCATAAAGGTTGCTGGCAAGAAAGAGTATTAAAATATATTCATAGAAAAATAGGCGAAGAGAGTCCTGAAGTTTCTACAAAAAAATTAATGAAAGAAAATAAAGTAAATATGATTCAAAAAGACTTACAATAAAACTATTTAACGGAATTAAATAATTATTTTTACATATACTAAATAAAGGTATACTATTTGACATTTTCTTAAAATTATAGTATACTCTAATTACATCGAAGAAATTCGAATGTACATGTTAACCGCTCTTGGATGGTGCGGGCTATAAATTATTCCAAACGCGAAATGTTAATCGCTCTCGGGTGGTGCGAGCAATAAATTATCCCGAACGAAAATGTTTTGAAAACTCTAACTTTTTGTGGAGTTTTCTTTTATTTTGTAGTAAACTTATTTTAGAAGGGGGAAATATTTATGAAAATCAAAACTGGTTATATTTATCATATTAAAGATGAATTTTTTGATAAAATTAATGATAAGGGTTTGATGATAAATCATGAAAATGGTCATGCAAGACCAACATACTTTACTATTAAAGATAAAGATATATTATGGTTTATCCCACTTAGTAGTAAAGTTGCAAAATATCAACCTATTATAGAAAAGAAAATTAAAAAATATGGTAATTGTCGTTCAATAATGATAAGAGAAATTGCCAATAAAAAATCTGTTATATTACTACAGAATGCTTTGCCAACATTAGAAAAATATATTGACCATCCACATATTGTTCATGGTAAACACGTCAAAGTCGTGGAAACTGTAAAAGATGAAATATTATCAAGTTTTAAATACTTATTATCATTAAAAGAAGATGGAACAAACCTTTTCTTTACTGATATAGACAAAATTAAAGAAATAATGTTAGAAGAACTAAATAACTAGTTAAATCACTGTTTCCTATTTATTTATGTAATTTTTTGTTGACATGTTCCATATTATTTACTATAATTAAGTAGCAATGCCTGATTAGCTCAGTCGGTAGAGCGCACGGCTGTTAACCGTTAGGTCGTAGGTTCGAGTCCTACATCAGGCGCCATTTAAGTTATTCGAGCAATTCAAAAGAATTGCTTTTATTTTGCCTAAAAACGCTTATAAAGGAGAAAATTTTATGTTACTGCAACAACTGAATTATAACGAAAAGAAAATTATTAATAATGATTTAATATTTCAAGAAAGTATTATAAGAACTTATCTTAGTAAATCATATAGTAGTAGTTCTAAGAAAGACCAATATTTTATTACTTTATATAAAGTAAATAGCAATTCCGACATGAATTGCTTAGGATATATATTTTTTTATTTAGACTTTAAAACAAATACTAGTGAGTATATTGGGACATTCATAAAGCCTGAATATCGTAGTAATGGACTCGCCTCTCTTTTAACATCATCTTGGATAAAACTATGTCTTGATTATGATATTAATCATTTAAAAACTATTAGGAAACAAAGAAAACCTTTTTTATTATACTTATTAAAGACTTATGCCTTTGAACTTCAAGATGTTTCTTTTTATCAAATATCTAATAGCAATATTCATATATACAAAAAGGATAATTCTAATGAAAAATATTTATTATTTGAAAATTTTAAACAACAAGAAACTTTTAAACAAGGAAAGATTTTTCGAGATGATAATTATAGTATTATTGATGAACTAGATTCATCATGCAAAAAACTAGATACAGTTATTTTATCAAAAAAATATTTTCTACAAGATGAAGAAAGAGCTTATCAAAAAGCCTTAAAAGTAGAAAAAGAACATCAAAAGTGATATATCTTTTTCATAAATTGGTGATGTATTATGAGTAAATATGATAAAGTAGGAATTAACGAAAAAACAAAAGAAATTTTAACTAGCGATGGTTATTTTTTATCTCAATCAGAATATGGAACACAAGAAAATCTTTATATTATAAGTATTTTAAAAGATTATACATTAGAAATAAATAAAAAATTAATTCAAAAATTTTATGATAAAGAAAAAAATATGTACACATGTAATATTAATGGGTGCAATATTTCTTTTCAATTAGCTAGTGAAAGTTTAGAAAATATTCCCGAAAAAGTTATGAAAGATTTAGAAACTTATAATAGATATAGAAAATGTCATTTAAATTCAGTTATAACAAGTCCCTTTTTAGCAAATTCAAAAATATTAACAGGAATTATTAAACTAGAATCAAAGTGCATACTTCATTCTGTATTAGAAATTAAAGAACTAGATTCTAGAAAAATAAAAATAATTGATTGGACAAGAAACTTAATAATAGAAAAAGAACTTTATTTAAAGATTTTTGAATTTCATATTTTAGAAGAAATAGAATTCAAAAATATATTAGAGGATTTTGCTCTTTTCTCAAAATATAATTTAGATAGAATAAGTTTAAAAATATATTTAGCATTAGGAAATGAAATAAAAAAAGATTTAAATAAAAATAGTTTTTTAATAGAAGAAAAACATAATAAAAGATAAATACTTTTTTCATCTTAAGTAATTGTGTTATAATATTTTTGGTGATAATATGAGAAAGTACTTAAAGGAGTACATTGAATTAATCGATAGTAAACTTAGTAGTAAAAATAAAGATTGGCAAAAAATAATAAATGAACATTTAATTAAAATTAAGTTTTTTCAACATGAAAGATTTATTCATCTATGTGTTACTTTATTCTATGCCTTATTTTCCTTACTTAGTTTAGCTTTAATTACCTTACATCCAATCTTCATCATTGTATCAGTTTTATTATTTGGTTTTTTAATACCTTATATATTTCATTATTTTTATTTAGAAAACGGGGTTCAATATTTATATAAGCAATATGATTTACTAAAGAAAAAAATGGATTAACTCCATTTATGCAACAATACTTCCACAAGTTGGACAAACTTTAGAATTATGGAATTCTGTCTTACAATTAGGACAGACTTTTTTTATTTCATCTTTATTATTTTCACTATTCTCATAATTAATGTTATCAAAATTAGTTTTTATAGCTGTAGATGATGCTACTTTAGCTGTTTTACCAACATTATTTTCAAGTAAATTATAATGCTCTTTTAAATTAAATAATTTAACTATAAAACTATTGGGAGGGTTTATTACATCATGATTATAATCAGTAATAAGCTCATTAAAAGCTAATCTTCTTTCATTAAGTTCTTTTAATTCTTGAGTATTTCTAAATAACTCTATCCCTTTTAAACTAGTTAATTCAGGATGTTTTTTTAAAGTAAAAATGGCTGAATTTAAGACAAAATCATTAATCATATTAGCAAGTCTAATTAAAGTATCTGTTTTAGCATTATCAAGATCATTTAATTCATTCAATACTCTTGTAAGCTCATTAGTTACTTCCTCTATGCCTTGATAATTAACTAATGTTTGTTCAAAAACATTTTTTATTAATTTTAAATTAGCAATGATATAATCTTTTATAGGATTAAATAACTTTTCTATTTTTTCTACTTTCTTTTTTAAAATGCGATACGTAATATATGTATAAATACCTAAAGCTATAAATAAAAATATTATAGGAAATTTCATAACAAAATCAAAAAATAAGTGCATTATTTATTCCTCCCTACTTTAGAAATTATATCACATTTATAAAAAAAATAATTTATTTTATTAAATTATTAAAAACCTGCGGAACATTACTTTCAAAAATCATTATTTCTTTAGTAAATGGATGGGTTATAACTAATCTAGTGTTACTATTCACAGTCAAAATAAGAGATAAGAAAAAAACTCTTATTTTTAAATA
>CAOJBM010000045.1 GCA_948329525.1 uncultured Mycoplasmatota bacterium | reverse complement strand
CAGATAATATCTGGGATAAAGAATAATTGTTAAAATTCAAACTGCAAAAGTCGGGCGTTAAAGTTTTAGATAAACCGCTTAAAACTTTTGAAAAAGATAAAGTATTTGATAATGGAGCTCCATACATATTAATTACCTCTAGTTCATTATATGTATAATGCTAAAAAAGTTGTTAGTTATCTAAAAAAATGCTATAATTTTATTAAAATAAGAAAAAATATGGAGGTGTTCTTATGGGGTTGGAACAAAGTGATTCTAATAATAAGGGAATATTAAATACTATAATAAGTATTTTTCACTATGCTTGGGTAGGATTTAATGTTATCTTATTAAACCCTTTTAAAGGGATATCTTTTAAAAAAGATGATACAGTAAGAGAAGTTAATGCTGCTATAGCCAAAGCTCATATTATTAAAGAAGATACTTTTTTTGAAAAAATGTGGAAAAAATCATCAATATATAAAAAGCAACAAGAAAAAATAGAGCAAGATAAGCGAGAACTTGCTAGTATTTTAGCATCTGAAGAAGGAACAAGAAGACAAGAAAAGCCAATTACATATCGTTATAAAGTAAGAGATAATAAGGGAAGAATTGAACAAGACACCTTTTTAGGTGCCTCAATGGCTGATTGTAATAATTTTTTGGTTAATGAAGGTTATGAAGTAATCTCGATAAAATATGGAAAACAAATAGAATTTTTATATGGTCAAACAAGTATTTTAGGAGCTAATAAATTAAAAATAAAAGATTTAATATTTTGGTTAACTCAGTTATCGACTTATATTAAATCGGGTATTCCTTTGACTGATTCCATGCGTATTTTAGCTAAGCAGATGGGAAAAAAAGATAAGAATAAAAGAAGAATATTTAATGCTATAATTTATGAACTAACATTAGGAGAATCGTTTTCTAATGCTTTAGCAAAACAAGGAAATATTTTTCCCCCATTATTAATTAATATGTTAAAAGCTGCTGAAGCGACAGGAGAATTAGAAGAAACTTTAGATGATATGTCTATCTATTATGATGAAATTGATAAGACAAGAAGAGCTATGATAAGTGCTTTAACTTATCCCACAATTGTGCTTATTTTTGCAATTGGAGTAATATGCTTTATTTTAATGTATGTAGTTCCACAATTTGTCCAAATTTATGAAACATCAGGAATTGCTATAACTGGATTAACTTTATTTGTCATTAATGTAGCTAATTTCTTAACTAATAATTTTATAATTTTATTTTTAATAGTAATAATTGCTATTATTGCCATAATTGCTCTTTATAAAAACGTTAAAGCTTTTCGAAGAAGATGCCAAGTATTTCTTATGCGAGTTCCTGTAATAAAAGATGTTATTATTTATAATGAAGTAGCAATTTTTACAAAAACATTTGCATCATTACTTAAAAATAATGTTTTTATTACGGAAAGTATTGATATTTTAGTTAAAGTTACCCAAAATGAAGTATATAAAGAAATAATGTTAGATACAATAAATAATATTGCTAAAGGAGATAAGATTAGTGATTCGTTTAAAGATCATTGGGCAGTACCAGATGTTGCTTATTTTATGATAGTTACTGGAGAATCTACTGGAGAACTAGCCGAAATGATGGAAAGAGTTAGTGCTTATTTTCAAGATTTACATAAAAATATTGTTGCTACTTTAAAAAGCTTTATTGAGCCGATAATGATTATTATTTTAGCTGTTATTGTTGGAGGAGTAATTTTATCTGTTATAATTCCAATGTTTGATATGTATGAGCAAATATCAATGTAGGAGGTAATTATGTTCTTATTATATTTGTTTTTGATAGGATTAGTAATGGGTTCTTTCTTTACTGTTGTTGGTCTAAGAGTTCCTTTAAATGAGTCAATAATTAGTCCAAGAAGTCATTGTGATAATTGTAAAAAAACTTTAAAATGGTATGAATTAATACCTCTAATATCTTGGATTATAGAAGCTGGTAGATGTACTAAATGTCATAGTAAAATACCTATATTTTATCCGATAATAGAATTATTAACTGGTTTCTTATTTGCTTTATCTTATCGTTTATATGGAATTAGTTATGAGTTTTTTGCGATGTTAATTATATCTAGTTTGTTAATTATAATTTTGGTTAGTGATTTTAAGTATTTAGTTATCTTAGATACACCATTAATAATTAGTTCTATTTTAATATTAACTTTAAAATGGTCTTATTTTGGTTTACGTACATTTTTATTTTCTTTACTAAGTGGTTTAGTCTTATTTTTGTTTATGTTTATAATAAAATTAATTGGCGATAAAGTATTTAAAAGAGAATCTTTAGGTGGAGGAGATATAAAACTTGCTATTTTTTTTGGTTTTGCCTTAGGCATTAGATTAAGTTTTATGAGTTTAGTATTAGGTTCTTTTCTAGCTTTTCCTTATGCTCTATATTATGTTATTAAAAGCCAAGAAAAAGAAATACCTTTTGGGCCCTTCTTAATGATCGGAATGTTAATTATCTTTTTATTACAATCTTTAATTACGGATTTTATTAATTTAATATTGTAAAATAAATTTATCAAAAAATCGTAAAGTTTAGCAAATATTAAATTAACTTTACACTATTTACAATAAAAGACATAATGTGATTATGCTCTTTTATTATGGCCTTTTTTCTTAATTGTTATCAAATTATTATCTATATTTGATACTATTTATTCTATATTTGATACTATTTATTCTTGACTAAACAAACTTTGTTAAGTTATACTCATAATATAAGGTATGTACAATACTTTAGCATAATTTTAGAAAATAGGGAAAAGATAATAGTAGTAAGGTGGTCATTATGGAAGAAGAAAAAATAAATAATAAGAAGAGAACAATATTAATCTGTAGTATAACAGTAGTAGCAGTAATATTAATAGTAGGAATAAGTTATGCCTTCTGGCAATTAACAAAATTACAAGAAGACACTAATATAATATCTTCAGGATGTTTTGGTGTTAGTTTAGAAGGAAATGAAGCGATCAACTTAACAAGTGCTTATCCATTAAAAACAGAAGAAGGAATGAAGAGTACACCATATACATTTACAATAACAAATACATGTAGTGGTAGTGCAAATTATATCGTTAATTTAGAGAGTTTAGCAAATACGACATTTCAAAACTCTAGTATTAGAGTAGCACTAGATAATACAGATAAACTATATAGTGAATATACTGAATCAAATAAATATTTTGATGATTCAGTAGAAGCAAGAACACTAGTAAGTGGAACATTAGAAGATAATGGAAGTGTCACATATGATTTAAGAATGTGGATAGATGAGAATGCCCCAAGTACAGAACAAAATAAGATCTTTGCAAGTAAGATAGTGATAATATCAGGAGAAGAAGGAGAAATACTAGATCCAGTAATAGAAAATATAGAAACAACTAGTACTTTAGAATCCATAACTATTACGTACCAAGCTAGTGGAGAAATGGGAACAACTTGTAAATATGGAATAGAAGACGGGACATATGACAATGTTGTTTCTTCTGCTACAAATAATAATTGTTACATAACAGGATTAACTCCAAATACAACATATTATTATCAAATATGTACAGAGACAGGAAAAGGAAGTAAGTGTGAAGAAGGTAGTGCAAGTACAAAAGGTATACCTAAACCATTTACTCAGGCAGATGTAGGAAAATATGTAAGTATGACGCCAACATCAACGTCATATACACCACCAAGTAGTATAACAGGATATACAGGAAGTTCACAAAAAGCATTAAATCCAAGTGAGTTAAATTTGTGGCGAGTAATCAAGGTCAATACAGACGGAACAGTGGAAATGGTCAGCGATAAGGTATCAAGTAAAGAGGTATATTTCAGTGGAAAGAATGGATATATCAATTTAGTAGGAGGGCTAAATACAATCGCAGCTCAGTATACAGATGGTAAGCATGTGTTAAGAACAAGACATATCGGATACAGTAATCAAACAGAGACAATAACAGATACAAGTATGTTGTCCAAAACATCAGCGCCGTGGACAAAAACTACATCATCGGGATGGACTGCAACAAGTAGTGGATTTACAGAAGCACAAGAGGCACAAGGAGCAGGAGATATAGGATATACAGCAGATTATAATTTAGTAAATGCTGTTTATGGATCAATGGAAGCGAATAACCCTAGTGGAACAGCAACTTTTTACTGGCTCGCTTCGCGTCGTTTCGCCTATAGCAGTAGCACGAGCTGGTACTTCTACGGGCGCTATGTGAGCACTGATGGCAGCTTGAACAAAAGCGTCCTGTCTAACTATAACAGCGGATTTGGCAGCGACTACGACGGCAGCTGTGCGGTGCGTCCCATCATCATTCTAAAATCAACAAGTGAAATAGAAAGTGGGAGTGGAACGAGTGATTCACCATACATACTTAATTAAAAGAAGAAACCTTTTTACCTACGGATAGTTTTGATCTGTCCCGGCAAATATAAGGGATTGCAAGTAGAGAAGTACAACCATTTCTTAATGAAAGTCGTACTAAAATAGTATATAATATAGCACAAGATAAAAATTTAGAAGAAAAACATGCAAATTTTTTTTAATTAAAAGATTTGCATGTTTTTTTATTCAAATTTTAACTCTGCTTATATATCGTATATCTTAAAAGTCAATGGTAAGCGAACATAATTGTAAGAATTAAAAGCGATTTTAAATAAAGTAAGACCTGTATTGAATAGAGACATGACTCTTTTTTGATTCTCTTGCTATCAATAATGTAGTTTTTGTGAGTAGAATTATTAGAATGTTTGCTTTTATAAGAAACAAGAATAGAGGTAATAACATTGTTGAAGAAGACTTTACCATCAAAGTGATCATTATTAAAAAATCTATTAATACGTTTAACAATAGAGTCATATTGAGCCCATTTTTGTTCATCTTTAAGAGACTTAGCAATATCAGAAGAAGCACAAGATTCAGAAGAAATCATACCAAACATTAAAGAAGGTAGAAAATTAAGCAATGTCATTAACTTAAGAGTAGTTTAATTAAGAAGCAATGAGATTTTAATTATAAAAAAGATAAACCTTTTTAAGTTTATCTTTGATTCATCATCATATTTTGGTTATAATTATACATTTGTTGATTCATCATTGGAGTATTTATAAGAGTGTTCTGACTTCTTTGTGGTAGTGACATTTGATTATTAAATCCTTGCATTTGATTGTAATTTTGATTCATCATCATATTGTTTTGCATATTTCTTGAAGGTTGAAAAGACATATTTAAATTTTCTTGATTACTGCTTATTGGAAGGCTTTTTTTATTCATACTTTGCTTTGTCAATTCGACACTACGACCAATTAAAGCATTTTTAAGTTCTTCTTCATCTTCACCAAAGTCTTCTTCAATATCAATAATTCTTAATATTTCTTCAAAACTAGTTAAACCATTAACAACTTTATTTAAGCCATCTTGTAAAAGAGTTTGGGTTTTTCCATTATCATAAACTAATTTTCTTAATTCTTCTTTTGGAGTACTATTGGTTATGGCATCTTTAATTTCTGTAGTAATATCTAAAACTTCTTGAATCGCTATACGACCTTTATAGCCGTTTAAACATTCGTTACATCCAACTGGAGTATAAAGTCCTTGCACATCAATTCCTAAAGCTTTTTTGATAACAATTTTTTCATATTCAGTAGCAGGTCTTGAACCGCGACATTTAGGACATAGTTTTTTAGCAAGACGTTGACTAATGATACCTGTTAAGGCAGTACCTAAAAGGTATCTTTCAACATCCATATCTGTAAGTCTTTCAATAGTATTTAAAGAATTATTAGTATGAATTGTCGATAATACTAAATGTCCTGTAATTGATGCACGAACAGCAATTCTAGCAGTTTCATCATCACGAATTTCCCCAATCATTATAATATCAGGGTCTTGTCTTAAGATACTTCTTAAAACTTCTGCAAAATTTAGACCAATTTCAGACATTACTTGAACTTGATTTAAACCATCAATCTGCATTTCGACGGGATCTTCAACTGTAATTATATTTTTATCTGGGGTATTTAATCTTTTTAAAATAGAGTAGTTAGTAGTTGACTTACCACTACCAGTAGCACCTGTTGTTAAAATTATTCCATTTGGAACAGATATCATTTTTAATACTTTTTGTAAGTTATAATCCGATAAACCTAAAGTTTCAATTCCTTGTAAGCTCATGGAATAATCTAAGATACGAATAACAACTTTTTCGCCGTTAACTAAAGGAAGAGAAGAAACACGCATGTCAACGTCTTTACCTCCAAATTCACCTTTTATGGCCCCATCTTGAGGCATTCTAGATTCTGTTATATTCATTCCACTAATAATTTTAATTCTTGTTGTTAAATTTTTTTTAACTATTTCAGGAACAACAGCATAATCCATAAGTTCGCCATCAATTCGCATACGTACTTTTAAAATAGTTGGTGTAGGATCGAAGTGGATGTCTGATGCACTTTTATTAACGGCATCAGCAATCATTTCATTAACAATATCAACAACTGCTTGATTATCATAGTCAAACTCTCGAAGCATAGTTTACACCTCAATCCCTTTTATTCTATAAACAATTATACAATAATTAATTTGTCAAATCAATATAAATATGATAGTATATAATGAAATTTAGGGGTGTTTTTGATGGATGTTTTACAGTTATTAGATGATGAATTAAAGGATAAAAATAATTGGAGTTTAGAAGAAAAAGCAAGATACTTATATATAAGAAGTTGTGAGTTATTTTCTTATGATCCAAGATATCAATGTGATTTATTTTGGAAAATGTATGGAAAAAAGATAGTGGGAAAAGAGATTGTTTTTAAAAAGATTGATTTAAGAAATGTTTTAGATTTTAAAGTAGTATGTTCAAGTTATTCTGAATATGTTTATAATAAATTATTAGAAGAATTATTAAATATTTTTGTTTTTGTTCATCAAGGCAAGTTAAATGGCCGTTATCATAAAAATAATTCTTTTAAAATAGAAAGAAATATTTATCATGTTGATGCAACAATCTATTCTGATATTGAAAGAGTTAAAATGGGCTTAAAAACCTATAGTTTTCGAAAAAATAGGCAGTTAAAAATTTGGAATGATCTTAATTTAAAAAAAGTAGATAAAAAAATAGGTTATATCAAAGATGGATATTATAAGAAAAAATTAATGCAAAGTATTAATGATTTAGAGATGGATTATTATAAAAGTACTTTAAAAGATCCATTTAATGATGAAAGAAACTATTTTTTATTCCAAATGAAAGTAATAAAAGAATTATTTGATGAAGTTAATGAATTTAGAGAATATACTGATGCTTTCTTTTGTATTTCTTATTTACTCGAACATTTTTTTGGTCCACTTATATGTGAGTCAGATATTTTTGATGATAATTTTTGTTTTATTAATCATAACTTAGTAGATATAAGTGGTGATAAATGGGATTTTGTTAATGTTTTTGATGTTTTAATTAATGATGAGAAATTTAATTTTATTTTAGAAAAAATTAATGGAAAATATGAATTTTTAGAAGTTCCTTTAAGTGAAGGAGAACTTTATAAAAAGGAACTTATACATTATAAAAAAAGAATTTAGGTGATAGTTTATGGACGTGTTACAGTTGTTAGATGATGAGTTAAAACCAAAAAGTGATTGGCCACTAGAATAAAAAGCAAGACATTTATATATAAGAAGTTGCCAGTTGTTTTCATATGATCCAAGATATAGATTATTTTTAAAATTATATTCAAGAGAAAAGGTAAGTGAAATAGTTTTAAGAGAGATTGATTTAAGAAACGTTACCGATTTTAGAGTAGTTTGTACTAATTATTCGAGATATGTTTTTAAAGGGGTAGCAGAAGAACTTTTAAATCGTCAAGTAAATGTATGTGGTAGTGGTCACGAATATAATATGATTAAACTTGATAATAGTAGATTTATTGTGGATGCGACGAATGAATGTGATTTAGAACGAGTAAAAATAGGATTAAGAACTGAAGGATATTATGACTTAGACATAGGAAGAACTTTAAATAATCAAAGATTAGAAAAAATTGATGGCAAGTATGAATTTTATGAAATACCATTAAGTGAAGGAGAATATTATAAAAAAGAACTTTCATTATAATTAAGTATTTTAAAATAATATAAATTTCAATAAGGATCAATTTTTGTTATAATATCTCTAGGAGTTGAAAAAATGGAATATTTAGATATTTATGATGAAAATAAAAATTATTTAGGTAAAGAAGAAAGAGGAAAAGTTCATGAAACTGGTGCTTGGCATAAAACTGTTCACTGTTGGTTATATGATAAGTTAGGGAATGTCTATTTTCAAATTAGAAGTGATGAGAAGAAAGGTTATACAACGGCTTCAGGACATTTACAAGCTGGGGAAACTGTTAATGACGCCTTTAAAAGAGAAATCAAAGAAGAAATTGGGCTTGATATTGATACAAGTAAATTAAAGTTTGTCAAAGAAGTTACATGGATTATGGACAAAGTTGAAAAAAATTATCATGACCATGCATGGGCGAATGTCTGTATATGTTTGTATGAAGGAAATAATGATGACTTTGATTTTTCTAATGACGAAGTAGATGGCATTATTAAATGCAAAGCTAGTGATGCCTTAGAACTTTTTAAAGGAAACGTTAAGGAAATTGAAGCTACTATTATTAAAGAAGATAAAGAAGAGAAAAACGTTACAATTAATGATTTTGTTGTTATGAAACATGAAACAGCTTTATCAAAATATGGCTTTATTTTAGAAGCAATAATCAAGGAAGTAAAATGAGAACAATCGTAATTGGTGGTGGGTCTAGTGGTTTAATAGCTTCCATACATGCCAAAACTAGTACAAATGAAGTTATAATACTAGAAAGAAATTATACTTGTGGGAAGAAAATATTAATGACAGGAAATGGGCATTGTAATTATTTTCATACTAATATTACAAAAGATAATTATTTTTCTTCATATACGATGCTAGAAAATCTTATTAATAAAGAGAATATAAGTAAGACTTTAAAATTTTTAGATGGTATTGGAATAATTCCAAAGATTAAAGATGGGTATTATTATCCTTATTCTAATCAAGCAATTAGTGTCTTAAATGCCTTAACGGAAGAAGCAAAGAAAAAGGGAGTCAAGATTGTTACTAATACTTTTGTAAGTAACATCAAAAAAGAAAATAATTTATTTATTATCGAAACTAATAATGGAGAATATCAAGCTGATAAGTTAATCGTTTCTGTAGGTGGACTTTCTTATCCTAAAAGTGGCAGCGATGGTTCTTTATATCAAATTTTAGAAAGATTAGGACATAATATTATTAGACCTCTCCCTGCTTTAGTTGGTTTGAAAACGAAAGAAAATGTAAAAGTTTTAAAAGGTGTAAGAAGTGACGCGTTAGTAACCCACTTTGAAAATGGAATGATGGTAAGAAAAGAAGTAGGAGAAATTCAACATAATGAAGATAGTATCAGTGGTATTTGTATAATGCAATTAAGTAGTAAAATTGTAAGAGGATTAGATAAAAATTTAGAAGAAGAAATTCATATTAATTATGTTCATGATATAGCAAAAACTAAGGAAAAATTTTTGAATTTTTTATATACCCAAAACAAGTTGTTAGATGGTCCATTAATAGCTTCAATTTTAGACCAAGTATTAAATTATAAGTTAACAAATTATTTTTTAAAAACTCTTAAGATACCTAATCTTCCTATAGATAAAATCAGTTATGAAAAACTTCTTTCTTTAAGTGAAAACATTACTAATTTTAAATTAACAATTATTGGTGATAATGGCTTTTCATCATCGCAAGTAACAAGTGGTGGAGTATCTTTGAGTGATATAAACATAAATACTTTGGAATCTAAAAAAGTTAATAATCTATACTTTTGTGGCGAGGTATTAGATGTGTCAGGTGACTGTGGTGGATATAACTTAGCATTTGCATTTTTAAGTGGTATAATTGCTGGCAAAAGTGTAGGAGATAATAAAAAATGATTCGAATTAGAGAAATAAAAATAGATGTTAAAGAAAAACAAGATTTATCTAAAAATGTAGCTAAAATATTAAAAATTAAGGAAGATGATATTGTTAAAATCAGTATTAATAAAAGAAGTATCGATGCTAGGAAGAAACCTCTAATTTTTTATGTTTATGAAGTAGATGTCATATTAAAGATTAAGGAGAATAAGTTTATTAATGATAAGAATATTTTTAAAGCGAAAGAAGAGGATTTTAGTTTAATAGTTGAAAGTCCAAGATTATTTAAGAAAAGACCAATTATCGTAGGAAGTGGCCCAGCAGCTTTATTTTGTGCTTATACAATGTGTTTAAATGGTGTTAAACCGATTATTATTGAACGAGGGAAGAAAGTTGAAGAACGAAAAAAGGATGTCTTAGAATTTTTTAAAACAGGTAAATTAAACGAAAACTCGAATATTCAATTTGGGGAAGGTGGAGCTGGAACTTTTTCTGATGGAAAGTTAAATACACTGGTTAAACATAATAGTAGTCAAAAGAAAGTCTTTGAAACTTTTGCTGAGTGTGGAGCAGATGAAAGTATAATGTATGATGCAAAACCTCATATTGGAACTGATGTGTTAGAGACGGTTATTAAAAACTTAAGAGAAAAACTAATTAGCTTAGGAACAACTTTTATGTTTCAAACAACTTTAACAGACCTTATTATAGAAAATAAACAAATAACAAAAATTGAAATAAATAATAAAGATCATTTAGAAACGGATACTCTAGTTTTAGCTATTGGACATAGTGCTAGAGACACGATAAAGATGTTAAGCAATTATTTAGATATGGAACAAAAACCGTTTGCTGTTGGAGTCCGTATACAGCATCCGCAAGAAATGATTAGTAGAAATCAATATGGAGAGTCTTATAAATATTTGGAACCTGCTAGTTATAAATTAACTTATCGGACAAAAAATGGTCGCAGTGTATATTCTTTTTGTATGTGTCCAGGAGGATTTGTTGTTAATGCTTCAAGTGAAAAGAATCGCTTAGCAATCAATGGAATGAGTAACTTTAAAAGAGAGACTAAAAATGCTAATAGTGCTCTTGTTGTTAGTGTTAATAGTAGTGATTTTGGAACTAATTTATTTAGTGGTTTAGAATTTCAAAAAGAGTTAGAAGAGAAAAGTTATAAACTAGGTAATGGTTTAATTCCCGTCTCTTTATATAAAGATTACAAGGAAAATAAAGTTAGTAATAATTTTTTAGAAGTGGAACCTTTATTTAAAGGTAAAACTTGTTTTGCTAATATTAATGAAGTTTTTCCTAAATTTATTAATGATTCCTTAAAAGAAGCAATTGAATATTTTGGAACAAAGATTAAAGGATTTAATAAAGATGATGCAATTATAGCAGCAGTTGAGTCAAGGACTTCTTCTTCGATAAGAATTCTAAGAAATGAAAACTTAGTTTCTTCTGTTGATGGAATCTATCCTTGCGGGGAAGGCGCAGGCTATGCTGGAGGAATTACATCTGCAGCAATGGATGGAATAAAAGTAGCCTTAGCTCTATTGCAAGAGGAAGCTAATTCAAAATATGATGCGGAAGATTTGACAGTGAATTTTCCTGATAAATTATTAGAAATTATGAATTCTAAAGATAAATAAAAATGTTTTAAAAAAATTTATAGATTTTATCTGGCAAGTTGAATTTGAAAGTGTATTTATTTAAAAAAATACGTATAATATATTATGTAGTAATATTGTAGAATAATGTTGCAGATTTGTTGACAATAGCAACTTTTGTGTTTTAATTTTAATTAGAAAGAAGTGATATTATGGAGTCTTTAACTAGTGCCATTAATGTGCAAGTAGATGCAAAAGATAAAGTGGAAGCTACTAATATTTTAAAAGATTTAGGTCTTAATATGAGTACTCTTATTAATATGACTATTAAACAAGTTATAAAAAGAGGTGGCTTACCATTTGAAGTGACTAATCCTAAACCAAGTCAAGAACTTTTAGAAGCATTAAAAGAAGGAGAACAAATTATAAAAGATATAAAAGAAGGAAAAAGAAAAGGTTATCATAATATGGATGATTTAATCAATTCTTTAAATGAGGACTAAAATGTTATACGAAGTTGATTATACCAGTAAATTTAAAAAACAACATAAAAAGTTAAAAAAACAAGGAAAAGATTTAACAAAATTAATATGAAGTTATAAGAATGTTAGCAAATAAAGAACCATTAGAACCAAAATATAAAGATCATCAATTAATAAATGATAAAACATATAAAGATTGCAGGGAATGTCATATAACTCCTGATTGGTTATTAATTTATAAATATGAAGATGAAAATTTAGTTTTAGTTTTATTTGCGACAGGAAGCCATAGTGAGATTTTAGATATATAGGGTTTACACCTTCTTTTTTTATGTTTTATAGACTTTATTTAGGCAATTTGATACAATGAATAAAGTAAAGAGGGTGTTAAAGTGACTGAAGAAAAAAAGCAAGAGGAAGAACAACAAGAACAAGTTGGTAAACAAGAAGAAGCACAAAGAGAAGTTAGTCAAAATGAAGAAGAGAAAATATTAAGACCAACTATTTCTTCTGAAGAATTGCTTCGAAATAGAGAAAGTAAAAATACTTCTAAAGAATTTACTGCTAAAGTAGAACAATATAATTTTAATCAAGGATTTAGAAATAATCGAAGTGTTAGTGAGTCTTTAGTAGAAGTTAAAGAAAGCACCCCAATAATAGAAAATAATAATGAAAAAATAGATATAAAACCACCGCGAAAGAAAAAAAATATGTTCCCATTAATAATTCTTTTAATGCTATTATTAATAGGTGGTGGAGTATATTACTATTTGAATTTCTTTAATAAAAAAGAATTAATTCCTCCACCTTTAGATCAAGAAGAGCCGCCTAAAGAAAAAGAAAAACAAAATAAAACAACTTGCCATCTAGCTTTAAAAATGGAAAATCAAAAACAAAATGCAATATTAGAATATATTTATTATGATAAAGAAAATAAATTAAAAGGGTATGAACAAAATACTACTTTTGAATACTTAGAAGAAGTGCCAAATACTATAATTGAAGAGTGTAATTCAACGAATAAAACATATGAAGGATATGAGGGATATAGCAATAAATGTATTCAAAATGATGAGTTATCTTATACTTTTAGTATCAAAGTTAATTTGACAAAATTAGAAGAAAAAACTCTTACTTTTGATGATAAAACGATAACTATACCTGTAAACCTTGATGATGATACAATTGCTTTAAAAGAAGAATATGAGAATGCTAATTATGAGTGTGTTACTGAAGAGGTCGCAATTGAAGATTAATTTATGAAGTAATAATTAATAATGGTAATTATTGCTTTTTTAAAATTTAGGTGTTAGAATAAAAAACTATAAGAAAAGAGGGCATTTATGGAAAATTTATTTATTAATAATTTAAATAAAAAAGATATAAACCATTTTACAACTAATATAGGTTTATTTATAAGAAGAAAAACTTCTAAACCATTTAGAAAAGCTTGTAATAAATTTACAAATGCTAATTTATTGTATCCTAGGGAGTCCAAAAATATTCAATCTGATGAAGAATATTTTAATAATCTTAATAGTGATAGATTACCTTTAAATAAAGATTTAAATAATGAAAAAAATAATATTGTTATAGAAAGATATCCAAAATTAAATCAAGATGAACCTTATATTTTTATTTGTAATCATACATGCCCTGAAGATATAGAAACTGCTCTTAATGTAATAGATAGAAATGCATATTTAGTTCTAGGTTCAATCGAATCTTTAAAATACAATCGTGAAATGTATTTATTATGGTTAAATGGTATGATTCCTTTTGATATTCTTAATGAAAAAGAAAGAAATGAATTAGTTCCTAAAATGTGTCGAGTATTAAAAACAAATAGTGTTTTAATATTTTTAGAAGGTTCACATAATTATGATTTTAATAAAATAATAAATTATTTTTTTGACGGAGCAACAAATGCTTCATTAGAAAGTGGTCGAAAAATAGTAGTAACAACACTTGTTAAAGACCAGGATAATAATATAGCTTATATGGATTTTAGCAATCCAATAGATATTACAAAATTAGATATAAATATAAGTGATTACTATCCAAGATTTGAAGAAAAGTTAGCAAATAATAAAGATGAATTAGAAAATTTAAGACAGAAATATTATATAAAATCTATTACTTGTTATTTAAGAGATATGATGAGTACAGCAACATATTATATGCTATCAAAACATTTTGATTTATTAAAAAGAATTGATTATGGAACTTATCAAGAAATAATGAGTGAATTTCATATCAAATATATGTTAGAAGCTTTTTCAAAATTAAAATGGCGTCATGATGTTTTTGAAGCTGAGTATTTAACCAAAAAACCAGAAGAAGAAAGGGAATATGAAGAAGTAATTAGAACATTAAGTGAAATTCATCTAAATAGTAAAATATTAAAAAGTGTTAAACTTAATTTAAGAGATTATGCTCTAAGGTTAAAAGATTTAGAAAATAATGATGTAGTTAGCTTTATGCGAAATTATTGGCTACAAAATAAAGATTCCAAAGGAAACGTAAGTGTTAAAAAATTGATGAAAGAGAAGTAATTTGCTTTTCTTTTTTATGTGAAAAATTTTTGAAAAGTTCTCTATTTTAAAAATGAATAATTAGTA
>CAOJBM010000044.1 GCA_948329525.1 uncultured Mycoplasmatota bacterium | reverse complement strand
TTTTCATATATATCATACATCCTTTATTAATAGAATACATGATATTTTCATATATATCATACATCCTTTATTAATAGAATACATGATATTTTCATATATTTAAAGAATAATTATATCACTATGTCAATATATTTTTTTATGCGATTGCCATATTTTTAAAAAACCTTTTTTGACAAAAGTCTATATCTATGTTATGATGAATATGTCAAGGAAACTTGCATAAAATAAAAAAAGGGAATATTCAGTTTTCTCGAGTTGAATGTCTACCCTGAATAATCAAAGAGACATTTAATTCAATGATGAATTAAGTGTCATTTTTTTATTGCTATTATTATAACGATAAGAAGAAATAAAATGATAGCAATGTATCGAAGAACTTTAATTACAAAGTTTCTTTTCTTTATTATTATCAACCCTCCTCTCTATAAGAGATTTGGTAGACACTAGGGCAACTTAATGTTCCTTAAACAATTGTACTATAAATTGTACTATAATTAGTTATTTTAAACAAGCGAACAAATTAAATTTTTAGTGAATTTTAAAATTTATTGACTTTTTATTGTATTAGTCTATAATATAGGTAGAAAAGAGGTACAAATATGCTAAAAAGAGATAAAGTTATTCAATCATTAATAGCTAATGGTTATGATGAAGAGTTAGTTAATGAGCTACCAAAAGCATTTATAGAAGATTATTTGGAAAAGGAAAAAGAAACTTTAAGTGAAGCATTGGATAATTTTATTGATAGAGTTCAAGATGAAAATACTGTCACTGCTTACAATGTGGATAATAATATTTTTTTTGGTAGTATGCAAAGAATGAAACAACACGATTTTTATCCTGATGCTTGCGATGGATTATTCTATAATTTTAAATCTCATATTATCGAAGAATTTTTGACTATTATAAAAAAGCGTCCATTGCGTAATATTTTGATTAATGCTGGGGTTTTAGAATTAGCTGATGATTATCAAAAATTTCATGGAGATATTCTTGGGAAAACAGAAACTTGGAAAGATTTATGTGCAGTAAATTGTATTTCTTATTACCCAAATAAACATAATTATCAATTTCGAATAATTTATGTAAGATTAGATGATTTTATTGCTTTACTAGAAAATAAAGGGATTAAAAAGGAGAACATGGCTAATCCATATTATATTCCTGACTCTCTTCATTACGATATTTTTATCAATGGCGATGCAATCATGGCTATAGGAAATACTCAACATAATACGGAAGAACTTGTTCCTAAAAAGAAACCCGAAAAAAATAATTAAACAATATTAAAACTCTAGTTTTAAATGACTAGAGTTTATTCTTTTTCTAAGCAAATATTTTTTAATTGTTCCAAGAAATTTTTCATAAAAGTTAAATAGTTCTCATTACTTTTTCGCTCTTCATCACTTAAAATAGACATCGTTTTGATAGTGACAACATTTAATTTATAAGTTTCAATAACTTCTTTTAAATAATCACTTTGTTCATTATCATCTGTAATCAAAATATATTTATAAGTTCCTTTTTTTAGATTATTCTTTATCGAAACACTCATATCTTCTTCGTTTTTTAATAATGCTGTTTCAAAGCCATAGTTATTTAAAAATTGTAAAACATCACTAGCAATAAGTAAATTATTTTTATTTTTTTCGGCACTTGATGATGCAATACTTCTTAACTCCGCATCAATCAAAGATATATCTTCTTCAAAAACATCAAAATTAGTTTGGATTTCCTCTTTAATATATTTACTATTAATAAGTTCAAATAAACTACTTTTAATATTACTAGCAAGCATTAAATAATTATTTGGACTTAACCATAACTCTTCAACCCCATATGTATACTTTAAACCATAAGAGACATCAATAATTTTTATTTTCTTATTTGTATTAACAAACTCTCTAGCTATTTCTTTTTCATTACTTAAACCATTATAAATAAAAACAGAGGAATCACTATAATCTTTAACTTGTTTCTCACTTAAACTATAAGTATGAACATTTTCTCCATTAGGGTAAATTGATAAAATTTCTGAATTATAACCATATAATCTATCAGTTAAATATTCAATTGGATAAACACTAGTATAAATTGTAACATCTTCTAAGTCATCTCTTTTAAAACACCCACTACAAGCTAAAACAAATAGGGTTAAACTAGTTAATAATAATATTTTCTTTTTCATTTTTCTTCTCCTTTTTTTATTACAGGGTCATAACCATAATTTTTATTAAAAGGATGACACCTTAATATTCTTTTTATTCCTAAATAAGTTCCTTTAATACTCCCATATTCTTCTATTGCTTCAATCATATAGTTAGAGCAAGTGGGAATAAAACGGCAGTTGTTATGGCTAGATACAGGCATTTTTTGATATAATCTTATTAAATAAATAAGCACCTTACTCATATCATCACCTTAAATAATTTTACTATAAATATTTCATTTTGTAAAATAAGTTTATATTTGATATAATGAGTAAGGTGAAAGTATATGAAATTTCTAGATAAGTTTAATATCAAAATGCAAAATGAAGATTTAATCATTACAGCTTTAACACATACTTCTTATGCTAATGAACACAAAGTGGAAAGCTATGAGAGATTAGAATTTTTAGGAGATGCTGTTTTACAAATATTAATGAGTGATTATTTATATAATAATACGAAGTTAAAAGAAGGCGAAATGAGTAAGAAAAGAAGTACTTATGTCTGTGAGCATGCCCTTGCATCTTACGCTAAAGATTGGGGTTATATTCCGTATATTAAAGTTGGTAATGGTCAAAAGAATAATGTTAATGATACAATCGTTGCCGATATTTTTGAAGCTCTTTTAGGTGCTATTTATTTAGACCAGGGAATAGAAAAATGTAGAGAGATTATTGAGAGTATTGCTATTCCTTATGTTGAAAGCAATATAAAATTTTTAAAAGACTATAAATCAGCTTTACAAGAACTTGTCCAAACAGAAAAAAAATCTTTAGAATATGTTTTGATTGGAGAAGAGGGACCATCGCATGACAAATTCTTTACTGTTGAAGTCGTCGTTGATGGAATAGTCTTCGGTAGAGGTAGTGGGCATAGTAAAAAAGAAGCCGAACAACAAGCAGCAAAAGATGCTTATAATAAAAGAGCAAGGAGATAATAAGAGTATGTATTTAAAAAGTATCAAAGCATTTGGATTTAAGTCCTTTGCAACAAAAACAGAATTAGAAATAAAGCCAGGTATTACAGGAATAGTTGGCCCTAATGGAAGTGGGAAAAGTAATGTTGTCGATGCCGTTCGTTGGGTTTTAGGAGAGCAATCCGTTAAAGCTTTACGTGGAACAGATAAGATGACTGATGTAATTTTCACTGGTTCTAAGTCCCGTGGTGGTCAAACAAGAGCAATGGTATCTTTAACTTTTGACAATACTGACCACTACTTAAATAGTGAGTTTAATGAGATTGAAGTTAAAAGAGTCGTTTATAAAACGGGAGAAAATGAATATTACATTAATAATACGAAAGTAAGACTTAAAGATATTTTAGATTTATTTATTGATTCAGGAGCAGGTAAAGAATCTTTTAACATTATCAGCCAAGGTTCTGTAAGTGACATTATAAATAGTAAACCAGAAGACAGAAGAACAATTTTTGAAGAAGCATCAGGTGTTTTAAAGTATAAAAAAAGAAAAGAAGAGACGGAAAGAAAACTTGATAAAACGAAAGAAAATATTGAAAAAGTTGATTTAGTAATTGATGAGTTATTAGTTAATTTAGAGCCGCTTGAAGAACAAGCAAAGAAAGCTACTAGATATAATGAATTAAAAGAAAAATTAGAAGAAACAGAAATTGCTTTAATAGCTAATGATATTTATACTATTAATGAAGAATATAAAATGGTTAAAGAAGAAAGTGATAAACTTAATGCCGAAATACTAAATATCAAAGTTAATAATAGTGAAGATACTTCAAAAATTGAATCTTTAAAGTTAAAAAGTATCAAGCTTGATGAACAAATTACTAAAACTAATGAAGAAGTAATTAATATAACAAACGAGATAGCTTCTTTAAATAGTCAAAAACAAATAGCTATTGAAAGAAAGAATTTTGAAGTCGAAGATGTTAAGTTACAAAATAATATTGTTGCTTTAAAAGAAAACGAACTTAATACTAAAAAGGATATAACAATTATCGAAAAAGATATTGAAGATATTAAACTTCTTTTAAATAAAGATAAAAAAACTAAAGAAGGAAAAGAAACGGAACTAAATAAATATTTAAAAAATAAAGAAGAGTTAACAAAAGAATATAATTTAAAACTAAAAGAAGAATATGAACTAAAAAATAAAATAAGTATCTTAGAAAATAATATCGAAAACGATACGTTACTACCTTTTGCTGTTAAGTCAGTTTTAAATAATCCAAGATTAGAGGGGATTCATGGTATTATTGGTAAGCTTATTGATACAAAAGAAGAATATGTAAAAGCAATTGAAGTTACACTAGGCGCAAATAGTAGTGTTATTGTCGTTGATAATGAGAATTCGGCTAAAAAGGCTATTGGTTACTTAAAAGAAAATAAAATAGGAAGAGCAACGTTTTTTCCGCTAAATATTATCAAAGGAAGAAATATTGATAAAGAAACTTTAGCAAAAGTAGAAGAAATTGCTGGTTTTATTGGGATTGCTAAAGATTTAGTAAGTTATCAAAAAGAATATGAAAATATTATTGCTAACCAGTTGGGTAATGTTATTGTTGTTGATACAATTGATACTTTAAATATAATTGGGAAATTAATTGCTTATAAATATCGAGTTGTAACTCTTGATGGAGAAGTTTTGTATACAGGAGGTAGTATTACTGGAGGAGCAATTAAAAATACTAGTGGTGTTTTAAATGAGAAGTATGAGTTAGAGAATTTAAATAAAAAGGAAGTTCTTCTAAAAAATGAACTAGGAGCAATTACGGATAATTTAAATAGTGTTAATCAGAACATTTCTGTTATTGAAAGTGAAATTAGTAACTATTCGAAAGAGATTATTAGTAGGGAAGAGCAAATTAGTCATAAAGATTTACTCCTTAAAGAAAGTAAGGAAAAATATAATTCTATTTTAGATAGTATTAAAGGTAGTGAGAACTTAAAAGATAATCGCCTTGATGAAGAAATAGAAAGAATTTTAGAAGAATACTATGCTAAATGTAGTGCTAAAGAAGTTATTTTAAAAGATTTAAATACTTTAAAAGAACAAAAGAATGAATTAACTTTAGAAATAGCTGCTTTGGATTTAGAATATCGCAAAACAAATAGTGAGTTTAATAAAAAACAAACTGATTTAAAAAACCTCGAAATTAAACTTGGTAAAATGGATGTTAAGTTAGATAATTTATTATTAACATTGAATGAATCATATAACATTACTTATGAAAAAGCGAAAGAAAATTATGAACTTTCTACTGATTCAGAAACAGCTAGGTTAACAGTAAATAAAGTTAAAGCGGAAATTAAAGACTTAGGGGAAGTTAATTTAGGTTCCATTAGTGAGTTTGAAAGAGTTAATACAAGATATAATTTCTTAAAAGAACAAAAAGAAGATTTAGAAAAGTCGATTAATTCTTTACTAGAAATAATTGAAGAAATGGATGCAATTATGAAAGAAAGGTTTAAAGATACTTTTGAGCGAATTAAAACAGAGTTTGGGATAGTATTTAAAAAGTTATTTAAAGGTGGGGAAGGTATCTTAAAATTAACTGATGAAGAAAATATTTTAGAAACAGGAATAGATATTATAGCAGAGCCTCCTGGAAAGAAACTTAATTCGATTGGCTTATTATCAGGTGGAGAAAAGACTTTGACAGCAATTGCTTTATTGTTTGCGATTTTGAATGTTAAACCAGTGCCTTTTGTTATCTTAGATGAAGTAGAAGCTGCTCTAGATGAAGCAAATGTTGCAGCTTTCGGTTCATACTTACAAAGTAAAAAAGATAAAAGTCAATTTATTATCATTACCCATAAAAAGAAGACAATGGAATATGCTGATGTCTTGTATGGTATTACAATGCAAGAAAGTGGCGTTAGTAAGATAGTTAGTGTGGAACTAGAAGATTAAGAAGAAAATTATAATTGCATATGTTTTAGTTTTTTTAAATACTTTCATCAAAGTGATTAGTAATTTATTAGAAGGGATGTGGCTCTATGATTAAATATCCAAGAAGAATGCATGGTGGCGAATTATGGGCTAAATTAGAAGTACTAGCACAAGTTTAAACTCCTTTGTTAAAAAATTTAATAAAGGAGAAAAAATTATGAATTATGAAGATAAAAAAATAGTTGGTATTATTGCTACAAATGTAACTCCTGAAGTTGCTCTTAATGTTATAGGTCATCTTGCTATAGCCATAGGAAAATATTCTAATGAAGAAATTATGGGACAAAAAGTGTTTACAGATAAATCAGGAATAGAACATATGGGAATAAGTAGGTTTCCTTTCATAGTAACGAAAGTAAAGGTTAGTAAATTAAAAAATGCTATTGAGGTAGCGAAACAAAATCCTAATTTATTAGTAGCTGATTATCCTAAAGAAATGTTAGAAACTAGAACTGATACCGAATTAGTAGAAGAAGTAAGTAAAAAAACTAATGAGGAATTAGAGTATTTAGGAGCTATAATTTATGGGAATACTGAAGATGTAAATGCTATTACAGGCAAGTATCAATTATGGAAATCAGATTAAAGAATTAGACTAAAATCTATTTCTTTTTTTATGATCTTTTAAAAACTAGTTCAAAAAAAGGAAATAGCTAAAAAAACGATAATATATATAGTGAAAGGAGGGAAAATATGCCACCAATAATTGAAAAATATTGGAAAGAATTTATTATTGCTATCTTAGTAATTACTATCATTATTTTAGGTGCTTTACTCTTTAATAGAAAAGAAAAAATTGTAGAAGAATCTTCTTCTAACGAAATTTCTTATTTAGAAAATAGTGAAGAGCAAAAAGAAGAAGTAAAAACTAAAATGAAAGTTGATATTAAAGGTGCGATAGCTAAGCCAGGAGTTTATGAGTTAGATAGTAATAGTGTTGTTAATGACGTAATAAAACTTGCTGGTGGACTTAAAAAAGGTGCTGATACCTCAAATATTAACTTAAGTAAAGAGTTAGAAAATGAAATGGTAATCAAAGTCTTTACTGCAAGTGAATTAAAAAAACAAACTAAAGCTAAAGAAATAGCTCCAAATGATATTTGTCAAGAAAACACGATTATTATTGATAAATGTAATGACTCATCAATTATCAAAGATGTTAATACACCTAATAGTAATGATGTAACACAAAATACAGAAACTAAAGACAATAATAAAGAAGAAAATAATTTGCCAAAGTTAATTTCGATTAATACAGCAACTGTCGAAGAGTTAACATCACTATCTGGTATTGGCGAAAGTAAAGCTTTAAATATCGTTAAATATCGCGAAGAACACGGTTTATTTAAAGCTACGGAAGAAATTATGAACGTTAGTGGAATAGGAGAAGCGGCTTATCAAAAGATTAAAGAAAATATTACAATATAAATACCTTATAATATTAATAATAGTTATTCTTATTGCTTTTGTAAGTACAAAATATTCTAATTTAGAAAGTGTTTTTAATCCTAACGAAACCTTATTTCAAGGGAAAATAATAGAGTATTTAATTGATGGAGATAAAGTCTCTTTTGAATTAAATACTTCTTTAAATGAAAAATTAAAATGTGTTTACTATGTTAAAGATATTAAAGAAAGAGATTTTATAGAAGAACATTTAAAATATGGTATTACAATAGAGATTAATGGTAGTTTAAATGAGCCTAGTAATAATACCATTCCCAATACTTTTAATTATAAAAAATATTTAAATAATCAAAAAATATTCTATACAGTTAATGTGACAAATATTGATTTTGTTAAAGAAGAAAATTTCCTTTATAAAATTAAGAATAAGTTTATTGCAAGTATTAAGCAAATTCCTAAGAAAAAAGAATATGTTATGGCTTTTGTTGTAGGAAATAAGAATATGCTTGATAATGAGGTTTATGAGGCTTATAAAGATAATGGAGTAACCCATTTATTTGCAATTTCAGGTATGCATATAGCACTTTTTTCAGCAATTATTGATAAAGTATTGAAGTTATTGAAAGTTAAAGAAAATAAAAGACTAGTTTTTATCTCAATATTTTTAACTTTTTATGCTTTTATTACGGGGTTTTCTTCTTCTATTAAAAGGGCATTAGTCTTTGTTATTTGTAATTCACTTAATAAAATATTTAAGTTGAAATTAGAAACAATTGATGTTTTATATCTCGCTTTAATAGTCATAATCGTCATTAATAGACATATTATTTATGATGTTGGTTTTTTATATTCGGCAGTTATTTCTTTTGGAATTATCAAGTATAATCAAGTTGTAGCATCGTCTAATAAATTAGTTCAAGCCTTAAAACTATCATTACTTACATTTTTCTTTAGTTTACCTCTTTCACTTTATTATTACTATGAAATTAATTTCTTAGGCATATTAAATAATCTTTATTATATACCTTGGATTTCTTTAGTTATTTATCCTCTTTGTTTGTTAACGACTTTAATACATCCTTTATCTTATCTTTTAGAACCATTAGTTAATCTTACAGAGAATTTAACACTTTTAATAGGGAAAGTTACTTTATTTAAGTTAGTTCTTTGCTTTTCTTTAGTTTCAGTTATTATTTATTATATTTTCCTATTTCTTGTTCTTTCAAAAAAGAGAATTTATTTTCTTTTAATTGCTTTAGAAATAGGTTTTTTAAAAGTAAAACCTTACTTTGATAGTAATGCTTATGTCTATTTTTTAGATGTCTCACAAGGTGATAATGCAGTAGTTATTACACCTTATCAAAAAGAAGTGATAATGATTGATACAGGTGGAAAAATAAGTTACCAAAAAGATGAATCTTTAAAAAGGAAAAAAGAATATCATTTAACTGATAATACAATAACTTTCTTGAAAAGTTTAGGTATTACGAAAATTGATAATTTAATTCTTACTCATGGAGATTTTGACCATATGGGTGAAGCGAAATATTTAGTAAATAATATTCAAGTTAAAGATGTTATCTTTAATTGTGGAGAATTAAATGACCTTGAAAATGAGTTGATTGTAACTTTAACAAAGAAAAAAATATCATATCAAGCTTGTTTAAATGAATTAAATATCGTTTCTAATAAATTATCTTTTTTAAATAAAGGAAGTTATGATAATGAAAATGATAATTCTAATGTTGTTTATTTAAAACTTTATCATTATAAATTCTTGTTTATGGGAGATGCTTCAATAAAAGTTGAAGAAGATTTGTTAAAAAAATATAACTTATCTAATATAGATATTCTAAAAATTGGGCATCATGGAAGTAAAACTAGTTCAAGTAAGGACTTTATTAAGAAAACTAATCCGCAATATTCAATTATTTCTGTTGGTAAAAATAATCGTTATGGACATCCCAATAAAGAAGTATTAGAAAATTTAAATAATAAATTAGTATTTAGAACAGATTTAGATGGTAGCATTATGTTGGAGATTAAAAAAGATAAAATGAATATAAAAACATTTAAATCTTGAAATTAAGAAAGTGGTTGTTAATGGCTATGGAATTGATTCGAGTATTGAAATTTGATAGGGTTTATAATTATAGAAAAATTTATAAAAGAAAGGAATTTTGATGGACTATTATAATGAAATAAAGGAAAAAATATTACAAAATGAAATATATGATAAAGCAAAAGATTATTCAAAAGATAGGAACGAAGTTAAGGTATATTTTGAAATTGGAAAACTATTGAGTGATGCAGGTAAAGAGTATGGAAAGAATATAGTAAAACAATACTCTGAAAACTTGATGATTGAAGTAGGTAAAAAGTATAATGAAACAACATTAAGAAGAATAAGGCAATTTTATGAAAAGTTTTCAAATAAAAAATGGTCCATGCTATGGACCAAATTATGTTGGAGTCATTATTGTGAAGTTTTATCTTTAAAAAAGATAAACGCTATGAGGTATTAGTTAAATGAATGTCAAAATAAAAATTTAACTATAAAACAGTTACAAGAAAAAATAAAATGTCATGAATATGATAGATTAAGTGATGAAACTAAAAAGAACTTAATTAGATTAGAAAAATTAAATGTCGATGATTTAGTTCCGAATCTATAGTTATTAGAAATGAATTATTTAAAGAAAAATTGACTGAATATACTTTAAAAGAAATAATACTTAATAATTTGGATAAATTCTTATTACAATTGAGTAATAGTTTTGCTTATGTTGATAATGAATATAAAATAAAATTAGGTGGTATTTATAACTACATAGATTTGCTATTATTTAATATTGAATTTAATTGTTATATCGTAGTTGAATTGAAAGTAACAGAGTTAAAAAAGATCATATTGGTCAAATATAAACATATATGAATTACATAGATAAAAATTTAAGAACTTTAGAAGAAGATAAAACAATAGAGATAATAATTGTTAAGAAAAATAATGATTATTTTATGGAATATTGTAGCGATGAGCGAATAATTGCTAAAAAATATCAAATTATGTAGACACTTTTTATAATTTTCCTGCATAGAATATATTACATTATAGAACTATAATGTTTATATATATGTGAAAAAGGCATTTTGTCTTTTTCTTTTTAATGATATAATTTTAGTGGTGGGGCATATGAATTATTTAATAAGTACAACAAGTTATCATTTATTAGAAGATGAAATTAAGAAAATAGTAGGAGAAGAAGAAAACGTATCTCGTTATGATCTTTCTTATATTACTTTAGAAGAATTAATTGAAGAAGCATCATATTTTTCTTTATTTGATGAGAAAAAATACTTGATAGTTAAAAGTGCTGATACTATTTTTAATTCAAAAAATAAAATAGGATTTCCTAAGTTAGAAAAGTATTTTAAAGAACCTAATCCGCAGACAACAATTATTTTTACAAGTGAAAATAAGATAGATGAAAAGACTAATTTAAGTAAAGTTTTTAAAGAAAATAATAATCAAATTATAACAATTAAAGCTTTAACTATAAAAGAAATATATAGTAAGTTAGATGAATTTTTTAAAAGAGATAAATATATAATTGATTCTAAAAGCCTTTATTATATTATTAATAATTCTTTAAATAATTATGATTTATCTTATAATAATGCTTTAAAAATAAAAATGTATTATTTAGATAATAAGAAAATTATTTATAAAGATGTTGTTGAGTTAACTTCTAGTGGTTTAGAAGACAATAGTTTTAAATTTGTTGAAGCAGTTATTAAAAAAAATATTAAATTAGCTTTTAAGACATTAAATGATTTATTACTTAATAAAATTGATGTTAATGTTTTATTTGCTTTACTTATTCGTGAATATAAATTAATGCTTCAAGTATTTTCTTTGGAAAAAGATCAAATAACAAAAGAAGAAATGGCAAAAATGATGCATTTACAAGGTTGGCAACTAGATAAAATTATAACTAACAACTATAATTATCGGGAAAATGAAATTTGGGAGTTATTAGATAAGATAAGAGTTACAGATGAACAAATTAAGTTAGGGAAAATTAATCAAAATTTAGGAATAGAAATGTTTATTTTAGGGCTTTAAACTTTATTTTAAGAAAGAAAATGAAAAGAAATCTAAAAATTTTATTAGAAATCGAATTATTGCTATAATAATTAACTTAATGAATGTATACGTGTTTTTTGAAGTGGTACATGGTGCTTTAGGAGAAGTATAAAAATTAATCGATGATACAATTAAAATAGTCAAATAAAAAATCAAAGTTACTAATTATGCATTTTTTCTTTGATTTTTATTGTATTTTTAAAATTTAGTTTTGCAATTTTTGCAAGTTTATTCTCTCCAAATTGAGTAACTACTTCTTTGCCTATATTATCTACTTTATCGCTAGCACCAAGTGGTAAATTAATACCTAATTCTTCACTTATTTTTTTTATTTCTTTTAAGAAGATATATCTTGAGATAATAGATGATGCTGCAACACTTGCTACTTGGTCTTCAGCTTTAGTTAAGAAAAAGATATTAGTTACTTTTTCTTGTGCTTCCTTAATATGTTCATAATACTTTTTAGGATAAACAAATTGGTCAATAACAATTTGTTCATAATCATAATTAGCTTTTTTTAAAAGCCCACATAATACTTTGTTATGTAAAATAGCTTTTATTTTATTCATATTACAATTTTCACTATATAGTTTGTTATAAGACTCATTATCTAATACATAAGTCACATAGGGTATTTCTTTAATTAATTTAGGCGCAATGGCAATGATTTTTTCATCAGTAAGTTTTTTCGAATCTCTTACACCTAGTTCCTGCAAAAGAGAAATGTTTTCTTTAGAGACATATGTTGCAGTAACAACAATTGGACCAAAATAATCACCTGTTCCAACTTCATCAGAACCAATAGTTGAAAAGTTAAAATTCATTTTTTTTGTTTCTTTCTCTTTTCTAGCATCTTTTGAAGTATCAATAACTCTTTTATTTAAAATTCTTTCTTGTTCAATCCAGTAAGATGCTTCGATATCAGCTCCAATTCCTTGAAACATTACTTTACCTGACTCATAGAGGGTAGTTACACAGTCATAGTCTTTGACTTGAAAGATAGCATAGGGAGGAGTTTTATCACATTTCATTAAATCATAGTGTTCAATCATCATTTTTTTTATATTTTCACTTACTTTAAAGACAACAGTCATATAAATCACCTATTTAAAATAATATCACATTTATCTTTTAATTTCATTATTTATATAATATAATTATAGTAGGAGTTGATTATATGATTGGAATAGTTGATGCAGTTTTATTTTTATTCTTACTAGCTGGAGCTGTAATAGGTTTTAAAAGAGGTGTTATTAAGTCTTTAGTAAACTTTATTGGAACACTTGCTTGTATTGTCCTAGCATTTTACTTAAAAAACCCTTTATCTGTCTTAATGTATACTAATTTACCATTCTTTAAATTAGGAGGAATATTCGAAGGAGTAGCAGTAGTTAATATCTTAATTTATGAAGTAATTGCTTATTTAATTGTTCTTAGTATCTTATTTGCAATTTTAAAAATTGTTTTAATGTTATCAGGAATAGTAGAAAAGATTTTAAAAGCGACAGTAATACTTGCTATACCATCTAAGATTTTAGGACTTATCTTTGGTACTATTGAAGCATTTATTATTGCTTTTGTAGTAATATTTACATTAAATCAAATTCCAGGTACAAGGTATATTGTTGATGAATCAAAGATTGGAACAAATATTTTAGAAAAAACCCCAATTTTATCTAGTATTATGAATGATGCTTTCGTTTCCTTTAATGAAATTTATGATTTAGGGGAACAATATAAAAGTAGTCAGGATAAAAGTGAGTACAATAGAAAAGCATTTGAGATATTAATTAAGAATGAAGTAATTTCAACGGATAATGCTAGAAAATTACTTGATAGTAAAAAACTTACGATAAATAATGCTGACGAAATAATAAATAAATATGAAAAGGAGAAAAAATAATGAAACATTTAGAAAAAAATGAAGATTTAAAAAGTTTAGTTAGTAAAGGAGTTCACTTAGTTGATTTTTATGCAGAATGGTGTGGACCTTGTAAGATGTTAGCGCCAGTTCTAGAAGAACTAGAAAATATCGATGTAATCAAAGTTAATGTCGATTTACATAGTGATTTAGCGCGTGATTATGGAGTTATGAGTGTTCCTATGCTAGTCTTTATTAAAGATGGGAAAGTTGTTCTAAAAGAAGTAGGTTTTAAAGATAAAGAACAAATTGAGAAAATGTATGATTCAATAAAATAGGTCCAATTTTTTATTTATAAAATAATTTATAGGACTGAGGAAAAATATATGGAAATTAATTACGATGTAATACTTAAAGAATTAGTAAAAGAATATAAAATTAAAGCATTTATGGCCCCTTTTTTACTATGTTTTATAGGTGGACCTGGTTATGGAAAATCCTTTATCTCAAAATTGATTTCAAAAAGAGAAGATATTCCAATTGTTTCAAATGATAGAACTAGAAGATTTTTAGATAATATAGAGATTGATTCTAAAAATCAAGATATTGTTCATAGACTAGCCTATCTTCAAATAGAATACTTACTAAAACATAATTCTAGCGTAATTTTGGATGCAAATGCGATAAGGCAACATGAAATAATTTCTAAAAAAGTAGATCTTTTAAATGTCAAATGTTTTTATGTTAATTTAACTTGTAATGAAGATTCAATAATAGAAAGATTAAAATATAGAGAAAGCATGTTTGGAAAAGATGATAATTGTTCTAGAGCGACTATAAAAAATTATTTAGATTATCAAGAAGAATTAAAAAAACTTAAATTTCCTCAAGAAAAAATATTTTTTGAAATTAGGACAGATAAGGATCTTGATATTCAAATAAACAATTTATTTAATAAAATTGAGAGTAGTTAATTTTTAAATATCCAAAGTCAGTTAAATTTGCATTTTAGCCCTTTTTTTGTATAATACTAAAGAATTATTGTTAAGGGGGTTACTATGAGTGAAGTTGTGATAAATGAAATTATCGAATTTGTTAAAAAATTTGATAAAGATAGTATACCAAATAATTGTGAATTTGATGAAGGTAAGGCTAGGTCATATTTGCGTTATTTAAAGAAAAATGCTAGCAAAGATAACGCTTATATTCGGGTATTAATTGATAAACTAAACATTATTATTATACAAATAAAATTAAATTCTAATAATATTTTGGAACTTTTTGACAGGATAAACGCATGAGTTTATAAAACTTATGTGTTTTTTCATGTATAATAGAG
>CAOJBM010000043.1 GCA_948329525.1 uncultured Mycoplasmatota bacterium | reverse complement strand
TTTTCAACCTGTTGGATTTGGTTTACTTATTACACTTTTATAGTACCAAAGATATTCTTAAAATATTTGTAAAAAAAGCTTTAGAATCTGTAGAAAACATAGATAAATATGAGGATTTTATTTATTATGAGGGATAGAATTATGAGGACAATAGTATTTTTTGATTTGCCAAATATATATGCTAAGGATAAAAGGAATTATTTATTATTTAGAAAATATTTACTAAATGAGGGATTTATTATGATGCAAGAATCGGTGTATTCAAAAATAGTTATGAATTCTATGCAAAGTCAATTGCTGTTAAATAGAATAAGAGCTAAAGCTCCTAAAAAAGGTCTTATTCAAGTTTTAACTATTACAGAGAAACAATATTCGCAAATTGAATATATAATTGGAGAGCACAATAGTAAAATAATTGATAATGAGGATAGGTTAATTGTATTATGAATTTAAAAGTAAATTATTTTGAAAATAAAATAGCATTTAATAATGATTATATAAATGTTATAGAAATTGAAAATAAAAAATATTTTTATCGTTTTGTAAATGATATTTATAATATTGAGAAAATTGGTTATTCTGATGAGTTAGCATTTTTTGATAAAGATAATAATGAAATTAATTTAAATGGTAAATTAAAGTTAATAGTAGATTATTTTGATTTTGGATTTGATTCTAAAAAAAGTTTAACAGATTTATCTAAATATGTAACTAGCACAATTGATGAAGAAGATGCAAATTTATTGCAAAATCAATATAATAAACTGATAAAAATATATAAGAAAATACTTAATGATATAGAATTACCTCTTTATATCGATGAAGAAATTAATATTGATTTATTGTCCAAAGTCTTTAAAATAGGTATAAATTGTAAGAATGAGCTTTTAGATAATTTGTTTTTAATTATAGATATGGAAAAATTGTTTAAAGAAAAAGGAATTTTAGTATTTATTAATTTAAAACAGTATTTATCTAAAAATGAGCTACTAGAATTGTATAAATATTCTATTTATAATCAAGTTCAAATTATACTTATTGATTCTCAAAGTTATGGTGTAACGTTGGAATACGAAAAGAAACTCATTATAGATGACAATTTAGAAGAAATTGTGCTATAATTTAGGCAGATGATGTAGTTATCATTTAAGATTTATACTTTTTCTCTAGAAGTATCTGATGTGGATTTGAGGTTTTAGATCTATGTCATCTTGAATGGTATTAAAACTTTGTGATAGAATAGTTGTAGTAGAGAAAGGTTTTAGATCTATGTCATCTTGAATGGTATTAAAACTTGCACACAATCGTTTAAAATGTTGTTAAAGTTTTAGATCTATGTCATCTTGAATGGTATTAAAACACAATGGGAATTAACTCACATAGGTTGCGTGTTTTAGATCTATGTCATCTTGAATGGTATTAAAACAGGTTTTAATCATGATTGGAAGAAATGGACGTTTTAGATCTATGTCATCTTGAATGGTATTAAAACTGGTATTACTGTCGCGGGAGTTCCAAAAAAGTTTTAGATCTATGTCATCTTGAATGGTATTAAAACTCAATATTAGCTTTAATCTTGAATCTTCTAGTTTTAGATCTATGTCATCTTGAATGGTATTAAAACAGGTTTTAATCATGACTGGAAGATATGGACGTTTTAGATCTATGTCATCTTGAATGGTATTAAAACTGATGCATGTCGTCAATTAGTTGAAGACTGGTTTTAGATCTATGTCATCTTGAATGGTATTAAAACAGAGAGTACTGCAGCTTCAGTTAAAAATATGTTTTAGATCTATGTCATCTTGAATGGTATTAAAACTGTAGTAATTTACAAATCAATTCAAACGACGTTTTAGATCTATGTCATCTTGAATGGTATTAAAACTATTCATCTTTCAAATAATTTAGATAAATTGTTTTAGATCTATGTCATCTTGAATGGTATTAAAACCCCCTACATTTAGGTTACAACCTGTTGAGCAGTTTTAGATCTATGTCATCTTAAGTGGTATATGTAGAAGAATAATAATGAGTAGTATTTAATAGTAAAAAATCAATGAGCTTAATGCTCTTTTTTTTGTCACTTTTTGGTAAATAAATCGACAATAAAAGTGTAAACACAAGTAAATATGGCGTAAATTCTATTTACAACTTTGAATTGATTAAATATAATTAAATTGTAACTTGCAAAGAATGTCATTTTATGTTAATATAACTCACTAATAAAAAAGGGGAGAATGAATTATATGAAAAAATTATTAATGAGAGAAAATATTAAAATTAAAGTAGGAATAATAATGTTCTTATTTATTATGTTTGCTATGACTGCAGTGTATTTTTCAAATAATTATAAAAAATATGAAGGTATAGTTGAAAGTAATAATGTTGAGGTATTACAATACAAAAGTAATAATAAAGCATTAGATGAAAACTCACAATTATATTTAAGTGATTTAGATCCATGTGATAAAAATATTGGATATAGAGATTTATTTAAAGATAAAGATATAAATGGGAATCCTATAACTTTGAAGGTAGAAAATAATTGGTTTGCTTTTGAAAAAGGTATTTTCGCTCATGCAAAATCTACACTTGTTTATGATTTAACTAATCATAGTGAATATAAATACTTTGTATCTTTCATTGGGTTAAATAGTTCTGCTGCTTCTAGTAGTAATGGTGCTATTTTTCACTTCTATACTTCTAATGATAAGCAAAATTGGGAAGAAGTAGGTGAAGGAATTTTAAAAAAACCTGGAGAAAATGCAACATATGTTGAAATTCCACTAAATGGAGCAAAATACTTAAAATTATATATAGATGATAATCGTGGAAACGGAAATGACCATTCAGCATTTGGGGATGCCAAATTTGTTAATAGTTTAGATAATAATTTTGTATTAGATTCTGTTGAAGATTATGACAATGAAATAAAAACTAGATTTCCTAATCAAACAGAAATAACTGAAGAATTGGAATTACTTTTATTAAAAAAAGAGCTAGTTAAAAATGTTGGACAATATACAATAAATTCATTTTATAATACAAGTCAAGAAAACGAAAATACCATAAATTGGTTAATGAATAATCAAGATGCTTTAAGATATTACATTTTAGGTGGAAAACCAGATGGAGGAAGTTATTTTAATTCTTTAACCCAATTAACAAGATTATATACTAAGTATAAAAATGATTTCTTATTAACTTCACAAACAGCTTATGGAACAGTTTATGGCGATTTATATCTAAGAATGGCTATTACTTTATCTTTAACTCATTCACAAAGAGTAGCTTTATGGATGCAACCAGGTGCTAAAGAAAATCAATCTGATGCTGTAACACGTTATCAAATATTTAAAGATTTACATAAAAACAATAAGTTTAGATTGAACGCCAATTTAGATGTAACAAAATGGTTTGAAAGTTACAATATTGAAGAAATGCGTTTTGTAATGAACAATGCAATTGATGATGAAGAAATTTTATGGTTAAATGAATATGTTCAATATAAAATTGACACAGAACCAAATAAAGCTTGGATAACACCACATCCTCATATGGCATATGTATGGCCAAATTATGGAAATCCAGTTTACTATGATGATGCAAATTACGACTATTTTAATGATTTATTCTCTGTAAATGGTAAAAAATTATATGATTATGGTATTACAAGAGGAACAAATGATTATAAACTTTATAAATTATGGATGAACTTTAGAAATAAATTTGGAACTGGTGCTGTTTGTGGTGGTATTTCTAAAAGTGGTTCTAATATTCGTGCAACTCATGGAATACCTGCAACAGTAATTGGGCAACCTGGTCATGCTGCATTACTTTATTATTCCGAAGATGCTCAAGGTAGAGGATATTGGGGAATTGATAATGATGTAAGTGGCTGGACTTTATCCGAAAAAAGTGAAAGACTATTACTCGGATGGGGTAATGCTAGCTATGCTAGAGGTTCTTATCAAGTAGTATATATGGCTCTTGCTCAAGAAGCATTAAATGATTATGATAATTTAAAACAAGCTGAAGAAATGTTAATGCTTGCAAGAACTTATAGTAATGATGAAGTAAAACAAGAAGCATTAATTAGAAAAGCAATTGAAATTCAACCTATTAATATTGATGCTTGGTATGATTTAATTACTTTATATAATAATAGCAATAATAAGACTGAAAATGATTACTATAATTTAGCAGAAGAATTAGCTGAAAATTTAAAATACTTCCCACTTCCAATGTATCATTTAACTAACTTAATTAAACCCAAATTAACAAGCGTTGAAAATTCTTATAAATTTACTTTATTACAAGGAAGAATTTTAAATGAAGCAAAAAACACACCTAATAATACAACTGATACTTATTATGTTTATCAACCTTCTCTTACAAGACTAGAAGCAAATTTCTTATTAGGAAAAGTTGATACATCTATCGCTTCATTCTCATTTGATGGAGCAGATGCTGGTAAAATAGTTTTATCTAGTCGTTTTGATGGAAATGGTGTTCGTTGGGATTATAGTTTAGATGGAAAACAAACTTGGAAAGAAGTATCATTTACAGGAGAAGAAATACATAAATTACAACTTACTCAAAATGAAATTAATAGTATTACAGCTGATAATGATATATATGTTCATATTGTTGGTGTTGACTATAGTGAAAATAATTTATTTAAAATAGATATTACAGAAGGAACTTTACTAAGTAATTTCTATGCTAATGATTTAGAAAATAGAATTGTTGGAGTAAATTTAACTACTGAATGGAGATATAATGAACAAAGTAAATGGACTTCATATAAAGATAGTTCTCCAGATTTAACAGGAGATAAAACAATTCAAATAAGACAAGCTGCTACTGGAACTAAACTTGCAAGTTCACCTTCTCCATTCTATACATTTACACAAGATAATCAACCAGACACAAGAAAATATATACCTGTATCTCATTTAACTGTTCATAGTGTTTCCACACAAGCTACTAACAATGGTGGTGCAGCTATTTATGCTCTTGATGGAAATTATAACACTAGATGGCATTCAGCATGGAATGGAACAGACCAAGAACGTTATTTTGTTATCAAGCTTGATAACTCTGTAAGCTTATCGGCTGTAGAATTTGTTCCAGCTGGTGGTGGAAATGGGAAAATCTTCGATGGAACTATATATGGTAGTATGGATGGTGAAAATTGGGAAGAATTAACTAATTTGAAAAACTTAACTTATACTAATGCTGCTAATACAGCTGAAGAAGCCATTGCTAATATTAAAAGTTTTGAAATAGCAGATCCAAAAGAAGTTCAATACGTTAAAATAGTAGCTAATCGAAGTAATGGAAATTGGTTTGCTGCAAGAGCGTTTAATCTTTATCAAGATATAACTAAAAATCCTCATCCAACTGCAGGAATTGCTTATAGTACAACTGATAAAACTAATGGTCAAGTTGTTGCAAGACTTGTTAATCCTAGTACAAAGATAACTATTACTAATAATAATGGTTCAGATACTTATGTTTTTACAGAAAATGGTGAATTTACATTTGAATTTGTTGATGAAAAAGGTCAAACAGGAAAAGCAATTGCTAAGGTAGATTGGATTGATAAAAATCTTCCAACAGCTGATGTTGATTATAATATTGATAATGATAAAAAAATTGTTATTTTATTAGAAAATATTAGTGAAGATGTTTACTTATTGGACCAAAATAATAAAAAAATAAATTATATTGAAGTAGAAGATGGTAAAGTTAAAACAATTTCTTATCTAGATGAAAATGGTAATGTTTATAAAATAACTGAAGTAGATGAAAATGGTTGTATAACAAAAATTACCTATATTAATACAAGCAATAAAGTAACTCAAGTTAAAACTTATGTAACAATTGTTACTAATGGTGTTGTTACAGGAGAAGAGTATTATGATGCTGAAGGAAATCTTATAACTATAACAGATGCTGAAAAAGAAGTTTTAAAAGGTTTACAACAATCTATAGCTAATCCACTTGAATACACTTTTGAAGAAAGTGGAGAATATGAATTTAAGTTACTTGATAAAGCTAGTAATTTAGCTTATAAATCTATAAAAGTAGATTATGTTGGGAATGATATTATTGCTAGTGATATATCTTATGATAAAACAAGTTTAACAAATCAAGATGTAACTGCTACTATTAATGCTTTTGTAATCGATGAACGAGGTAATAAATCAGAAGCTACTTTAATCAATGGTACTAATAAACATATCTTTATAGATAATGGAATGTATATATTTAGATATAAAGATAGTAAAGATACAATAGATTATAATATTAAAGAACATATAGCTAAAGTTACTTGGATTGATAAAAAAGTTCCAACAGCTAATATAAAATATGATAATTTAGAAAATAATCAAGTAAAAGCTACATTAGTAAATGAAAGTGAAACAATTATTATTACTAATAATAATGCTAGTAGAGAATACATATTTACAGAAAATGGAGAATTTACATTTGAATTTGTTGATTTAGCAGGTAATATTGGAACAGCAAAAGCTGTAGTTAATTCAATTAAAGAAGATGAGGAAAATCCTCCTGTAGATAATCCTTCAATTGATGATGACAATAATAAAGAAGAAGATAATACAGGAAATACTCATTTACCAAGCAATCCAGATGAATCAACTGGAAATGGTAATAATAGTTCATCAACAAATAAACCAGGTAATAATACTAATAATGTTATTGGATATAAACCAAAACCTAATAAACCAACTAATAACAATAATGGTGTAAATAATGGTAATGAAGATGACATTTTAGATGAACCAACAGAGCCAGTGGAACCTGTAGAACCAACAGAACCTACTATACCTAATAATAGTGGAAATAATCAAACTAATAAACCTAATCAAGAAATAAAGAATCCTGAAGAAGTAAAACAAAGTGATAAAGCTAAATCTAGTAAATTTAAAATATATGCTATTGCATTTATAATTATTGGACTTTTAATATCAGGAATAATTATTGTAAAAAATAAAATGAAAGAACAGGAATTTATATTTTAAAAGTTGAGTAAATCTCAGCTTTTTTTCAATTTTACTAATTTTTCGATTATTGTCTAAAATACTTATCAATAATTTAATTTTTGCTAAACAATATTTAAATTATTGCATTTTTTAAGATTTAATATTTCAAAAATAGTGATTTTACAAGTATTTTTATTTATGATATGGTATTTCTTGACACGAGTATTATATCGGTTTTGCCTTTTATTTTATAAAATCTCTTTTGGGGGTTTTGGTAAAATATAAGGAGGTCTCTATATGAAGAAAATAAACAGAAGTTTAGTACTAATCATATACATACTATTGTTTATCGTAGTTTACTTGCTAGTTAGATAAACAAAAAGACCGATACATTAAATTGTATCGGAAACTCTTTTAAAGGCTTTCGAGCAATGCTCGTGTCCTTTATATTTGAATTTTACCACATATTTTTCTATATTTCAATTTCAATTTTTATTTGATAGTGTAATAACTTTTTTCTTTGACTTTTTCCAATATTTTAGGTAATATAGTGCTAAGAAAGGAATTAAAGAAAATGAAGAAAAAATTTTATATGGTATTATTTTTAGCTATGAGTATAGTTTTACCAATGAGTGTATCTGCTAAAGAGGTAGATTTGGAAATTTATCCAAAAGAGGAATTATCAGAAACGTTAGTAGCAGAATCACTAACACTTAATAATATTTCTAATTATAAACCTGATAATAATAGTGTTAATGTTTATGTGTTTAGAAAAGACGGGTGTGTTAATTGTAAAAATTTTTATCAGTATGTTTTGGATGAAATTTTATTAACTCATGGTAATAAAATTAATATTATTACTTTTGAAGTAAGTAATAATCCCATAAATTCTAATTTGGCTATAGATATTCAAGTAGCAAGAGGGGAACAAGATGGTACACAATCTTATTATACTCCATATATAGTTATTGGAAATAAAAGCTTTAGTGGTAATATGCTAGACAAAAAAGAAGAAGTAAAAGCAGCAATTGATGAAGCTTATAATAGTGGTAATTATTATGATGTTTTCGAAGATTTAAATGGCAAAACAAAAGTTTTTAATGATAATGAAGTATCTTTTATAAGTTCTAAAGCATTAGATAAAAGTTATAGTTTGAAAACAACTTTAATTGATAAGAGTAATGTTTTATTAGATGGTTATAAATATATTAAAGCTTATGACATTAGTATGTATAATGGAGCAACTATAGTACCACTTTCAAATGGAAACTATGAAATTAGTATTCCAATAACTGAAAACTATCCTGAATATCAAGTTGCTTATCTTGAAAATGATAAAGTTGTAGAAAAGCTAAATGCGACAGTAAAAAATGGTAAAATCACATTTATTACTACCCATTTATCAGAATATGCTATTTATGGTAAAAGTACTGAAAATGTTTCCAATGATACAATAAAAGAACCCGATAATAATACAAATGTAGAAGAAAATGTTGTTAAAAAACCAACAAATAATGCTCAAACTTCTGATAATAGTATCTTATATATTAGTATGTTTTTAATAAGTGCTATTGGTTTAGGAATAATATTTAAAACTAAAAAGAAAGCAGAATAAAATAGTATTGAAAATAATTTTAAAGGTTGACTTGCTCAACTTTTTTTTGTGTATAATTGTATTTTTAAAGAAAATTTGTTATTCTAAATAGTAACATTTTATAAGGAAGTGCTATTTATGGAGCTTAGTATTGCAGATGAAATAGAAAAAGAATGTGAAATTAATTTAGATTGGTATTATCATTCAGTTCATTATAACAATAAAGATTATAGAGATATCTTAAACGAAGGAATTAAATGTAATTATTTATTAAATAGAAGTTGGAGTGGTAAATATAATGGTCCATATTATATAAGTTTATCTAAAATAACTATACCTGATAATATAACTTTTCTTAATTATGCTTGTGCTACTAACCCTTCTTTTATTTTAGAAAAAATTAATCCTATTAAATGTGAAAGAATTTTGGAATACGAAAAATATATTAAAACAAAAGATAAAAGAAGAATGGGCAATTTTGATGGAGAATATCAACAATATTATTCAATTGAAAAAGACCATATAAAAGGAATACTTTTTAATTTATATATGTATATTTTAAATTCCAAAGAGAATAGATATAGAAAAATAATTAATGTAAAAAATTTACTTGAAATAATATCTTTATTAGAAGAACTTGATTTAAATTTGCCGATTTATGATTATTCAAGAAGAGAAAGAACACTCGCTCATACCATAGATAAAGAAAGTTTAAAATATTATTCAAAAGATATATTATAAAAACTTAGATAAATTATTTGGTTTAATGAATAGAGCTTGTTTTTAATAAATTATTTATGCATATAGGAAGTGTTTTAATTTATGAATATAATTGATGAAATAGAAAAAGAAAGTATTGGTATTATCATTCTAAATATTATAATGGAAATAAATATAAATCTATCTTAATGGAAGGAATTAAATGCAACCATTTGCTAAATATTTCTAATGGAGGAATACATAATGGATTTTATTATATAAGTCTATCTAAATTAACCATTCCTGATAATGAAATATTTTTAACTTATGTTATGAGTCGCCCATCTTTTATAATTAATGGTATAAAACCTATTAAATGTGAAGATGATGACGAATATTTAGATTATGCTTATACTAAAGATGAAAGACGGCTAGGTGATGAAGAAGAATATCAATATTATTATTTTATAAAAAATCATTTATTAGTGGTATTGTATATAATTTCTATAAATATTTTACTAAGGAAATAAATTTATTTGATAAAGAAAAGATTAAAGAATTATTATATATAATATCAATATTAGAAGAATTAGACTTGGATTTACCAATTTATGACTATTCAAGAAGAGAAAAAACACTCGCTCATACAGTCGATAAAGAAAGATTAAAATACTATTCAAAAGATATTATATAATTAGACTTATTTTATTGAAATCGTGATATAATTTATTAAAGAGTGTGAGGAGTAAAAAATGAAATTAAATAAGAACAAAAACAAAAAAATGGATAAGAAGAAAAAGATAATTATAGGAATAATACTTCTAATAGTTATTTGTGGTGGAATAATAGCAGGATTAATATTATTTAATAATAAGAAAGAACAGCAAGTAGAAGAAAAAGCAAAGAATGAACTTCTATTGAAGGAAGATTTAAACTTTGAAATTAATAGTGAATTAACTTTATTATCTCTAGTAAGTGAGGATAACAAAGTTAAAGTTTTAAGTGATGATGAGTTGATAGATACATCTATTTTAGGAGAAAAAGAAATTACTATAAAATATGAAATAGAAGAAAATGAAGAAGAAAAAATAGTTACCATATTAATTGTTGATACTGAGGCACCTACTATTGAATTCGAAAAAGAATTAAGTACAAATGTTGGAACAAAAATAGATTTATTAAAAGGTGTCAAAGTAAGTGATAATTCCAAAGAAGAGTTGAAAGCAAATGTTGAGGGAGATTATGATATTAACAAAGAAGGAACCTATAATTTAAAATATATTGCAGTTGATAGTAGTAATAACAAAAAAGAAGAAGAATTTACTTTAAAAGTAAGTAAGAAATCTACTACTTCAAGTAATGATGATAAAAAAACATCTAATAGTTCAAGTAATAAAACACCAAACAAAACCAATTCTAGCGGTAATAATAATTTAAGTGATCCTAGTAGTCAAGAATATCAAGAAAGATATGCAAAAGCTACAGCTATATTGAAAAAATATCAAGATATGTATTTTGGTAAATATAGTAAAAATCAAGAAAGTTTTAGTCCAGAGCAATATATAACAATTAAAACAGTTAAAACTCCCGTTAAATTCCATTATGAGTGGTTTGTTAATGAACAAAAATGGGAATTTATAGATGATTCTGGTTATATTAGTAATATTGAAGAATGTAAAAAAATTTTTCCAGCACCTAATAGAGCAGGTAAAGAGGAGACTTATGAAGAAAATGGTATAACTTATTATACTGGTGAAAAGACTCAAACTTATCGCTTATATGGTTATACTGTAATTTATGATGATGGATGGGCTTACTTTAGCTAATAACTTAGAAGACATTATATAATTTACACAGAATAATTAGGAATCTTTAAGGTTCTTTTTTAGTATAATTTAAAAACTAAATTAATAGACTTTAAAAGATAAGGGATGACTATTATAACTACTATTTTATATAAAAAAAAATTATACTATGAACTAGCATTATTTATTAATAGTGAAATGTATGAAAAAGATTATATTTCTTTTATGAGTTATAAAAAGACCGAAGAAATACTTTTAAAAAAACTTGAAAGTTTTAAAGAATAATGCAATTAAATGAAATACGCAAAAAACTAAATATGGGTATTCCTTTATCAAATATCCCTTTAAGAGTAACTGATTATGCAAGAGTTTCGACAGAACAAGAAAGACAATTAAATTCCTTAAAAAATCAAGTAGAACATTTTGATGAAATGATTAAAAGCAATCCTCATTGGGAATATGTTAATGGTTATGTCGATGAAGGAATAACAGGAACTACTACATTAAAAAGAGATGCTTTTATGAAAATGTTAAATGATGCTAAAAAAGGAAAATTTGATTTAATAATTACAAAAGAAATATCAAGATTTTCGAGAAATACATTAGATAGTATTAAATATACAAGAGAGTTATTAGAGTATGGGGTAGCGGTTTTATTTGTTAATGATAATATTAATACAGCTCTACCTGATGCTGAACTTCGCCTTACAATAATGGCCTCAATGGCTCAGGATGAGATTAGAAGATTATCTGAAAGAGTTAAATTTGGCATGCATGAAGCGATTAAAAAAGGTCATATTTTGGGAAATAATTTGTTATACGGATATCGTAAAGATAAAGAAACTAATCACCTTTATATCATTGAAGAAGAAAGTAAAGTAGTAAAAAGATTATTTACTTTATATGGAATTGAAAACTACTCTTTAAATAAAATTGCAATGATATTTAATGATGAAGGAATAAAGACTATAGGGAATAAAAAATGGTGTGTGGCAACTCTTAGTAGAATGCTTAAAAATCCCAAATATAAAGGATATTATTGTGGTAAAAAAAGTGAAGTTGTCGATTATATGAGTAAGAAAGTTTCTAAATTTAATGAAAAAGATTGGATTATGTATAAAAATATAGATTTAATTCCTCCAATTATTGATGAGAGTTTATGGGATTTAGTTAATGAAAAGTTAAGTAAAAAAGTAAGAAATAAAGTAATTGAAAAAAAGATTTATCCTTTAAGTTCCAAATTATATTGTGCTAATGATTTATGTCTGTTTCACCGAAGAATTACTTGCCAAAATGATGTTACTTGGCTATGTTCAGACTATTTAAAATATGGCAAAAAGAAATGTTCCTCGCCTAATATAAGAGAAAGTGAAATTTATTCTATTTTTCGTAAGATACTAGAGTATTTAGATATTGATTTAAAAGAAGTAATAAAAATTTTAAGTTCTTTATACGATAGTTCTTTAAATGATAATAAGAAATTACTTATAATAAAAGAAAAAATATTAAAGAAAAAAGAAAAGTTAATAGACTTAAGTGTTGATGGCAGTTTATCTAACAAAGAGTTTAAAGAATTAAATGATAAATATAATAACGAATTAGAAAAACTAAAAGTAAATTTGCAAAGTAAACAGGAACGAGAAGGGGTTAACGTAGAAAATAATATAAAAGATTTAGTCTATAGTGATAAAGTTTTTTTTAAAATTATTGATTTATTACTAGAAAAAATTGATGTTAAAAGTACTAATGGTAATATTGAACTGAAAATATATTTTTCTAATAACTATTTTAATAAAAGTAAAATTCCTTTTTATCAAGACGTTTTTGAGTTTCAAAGAGGATTTAAAGTAAAATGTACAAAAAGATATATAGTACAATATAAAGTATCTTGCTTTGTGATAGAATAGAGTTAAATAAAAGTAATATTTTTATTTTTTAAGACTAATATTTAATAGATAGGAGTAGGGGTATGGAAAGAAAATATATAATTTTAACATGTGTAATAATCTTAATTGCTGTTAGTAGCTTGCTATTTATTAACAAGAAAGAGAAGAAAGAAGAGGAAAGTACTAGTACTATTAATGCAACAGTTATTGGTAAAACAAATGATATGCTTACAATTGAAACGTTAGACAACTTGATTTATACAATTAAATGTAATAGTGATAATATTGAATTAGGAAACTCAGTTGCTATTGAATATACTGGTTTATTAAATCAAAATTCAAGTATTCAAGATGTTTCAGTTCTTAACTATAAAGTCCTTGATGTAGTTGCAAGTAATGATATTCCAGAAGATTGGCAAGACAATGGAATATTTAAACAAAATTATAAGCTTGCTTATCAAAAATTAAAAACGATGTCTTTAGATGAAAAGATAGGTCAATTATTACTAGTTCGCTATAGTGAGGATAAAGCCGTATCTGATTTAAAAAAGTATCATTTTGGTGGTTTTGTTTTCTTTGAAAAAGATTTTGCATCTAAAAGTGAACAAGATGTTAAAGATATGATTAATGGTGTACAAAAGAATAGCAAAATACCTCTATTAACAGCGGTTGATGAAGAAGGAGGAAAAATAGTTCGAATAAGTAGTAACCCTAATTTAGTTAGCGAAAAGTTTAAATCATCAAGTGAGCTATATAATACTGGTGGATTAGACTTAATTAAACAAGATACAATAAATAAAAGTAAAGTTTTAAGTAATTTAGGACTTAATGTAAATTTAGCTCCAGTAGTTGATGTTTCAACAAATTCTAGTGATTACATTTATGATAGAACTTTAAAACAAAATACAGAAGTAACTGCGTCTTTTGCTAAAACAGTTATTGAATCAAGTAAAAATACAGGAGTTTCTTATACTTTAAAACATTTCCCAGGTTATGGAAATAATAGCGATACTCATCAAGGTAGTTCAGTAGATAATAAAAGTTTAGATGACATAAAAAAAGATGATTTGCCACCTTTTAGAAGTGGCATTGATGCAGGAGCTGAAGCAGTATTAGTAAGCCATAATACAGTTAAAGCCATTGATTCAGCAAATCCTGCCTCTTTATCAAAAGGAGTACATAATCTTCTTCGTAATGATTTAGGGTTTACTGGTATAGTAATTACTGATGATATATCAATGAAAGCCTTAGATTCTATTAGTAATACAACAGTTAATGCCTTGCTTGCGGGTAATGACTTAATAATAACTACTGATTATGAAAAGAGTTTTAATGAAATAAAACAAGCAATAAGTAATAAAACTTTAAGCGAATCATTAATAGACAAGCTAGCATTTCGAGTTTTATCTTGGAAGTACTACAAAAACCTTATAACTGATACAAAATGAGCCAACAATAGCTCATTTTTTTGCTAATTAAAAAAGTGGTTTCCCACAATAATTATTAATCTAATGGATAAAGATCTAAATCTTCATAATTTTCATAAACATATTTTTCTAGTAGTTGTCCTTTGTTATCATAGTCAATCCTTCGATAATATTATTATTAATACTTTTCATCGTCATAATACTTTTACTAGTTAAAATACAAAAAGTAGCAATACCAATCAATATTAACAGTACAACAATTGTAGCTCCTCCTACTTTTTCTTTCACTTTCTCACCTCGTTAAATACACATCGTTATCTTAATTATAAAAAAATGATAATTTAATTGTCAACGAAATATCTTTAAAAAAACATTAGTTGACAGTTTATGACGTTTATTATAAAATAATTAAATTCATAAAGGGGGATTTCCCGACTTTTGCAGTTTGAATTTTAACAATTATTCTTTATCCCAGATATTATCT
>CAOJBM010000042.1 GCA_948329525.1 uncultured Mycoplasmatota bacterium | reverse complement strand
TAATATAATTATATCAGGAATATGGTTGCGAAGAAAATTTACTCTTTTTAGCTGAAAAATTCCTAAAAAATTGTTTAAGTTGGAATTATTTACAGCTTATTCTAGACTTGGAAGAATGATTTATTTATCACTTTATAATGTTGTATTAGCAAAAGATAATAAAGATTTTGACTATATATTTAATTATGAAGGTAAAACATATCCTTTTCTGTCTTTTCCGATAGAAAATTACAAAATATTGATAAAAAAATATTAGAAAGCAATGAAAGATATAAAGAATATTTGCATAGAGTTTTAAAACTTGCTTGCTCCTTGGATTTAGTAAATCCAAGAGTTGCCATTGGCAACTCTTTAGAAGAAATTTATTCTTTAATAATTATTTATCAAGAAAATGGAATTGAAAAAGTAATAGTTTATTCTAAGAATTTAATAATGACTAAAAAAGATTATTACGAGTTATATAAATTTAATGAACTAAATATTGTTTCAAAAATGGATTTATATAATATTTATTATTTAATGACTAATTTTAATAATTATCAATATATTTTTGAATATTTGCTTTTTACAAAAGAAATTTTTGATGAGTTATCTAAAAAAGATATGTTTTCTTTCTTTAAAGAAAAATATAATATAAATGGCTTAAATAAAAATAATTATCTTTTATTTGGAGATAATAGTGATTCTTTGTTCTTTTGGAGTGTTGATTCTAAATATTCGAAATTTGAAAAACTTATAAGAGAAGTAGATGACTTTACAGAAAATCCGCAAGAAAAAAGTAAACATATTAGCTATGATAAAGAAAAAGATAGATATATACTAAAAGAAAGAAAATTTGGTTATTTTACTTTTGATTTAATATCAAGTTTAACAAAAAATGAAGAAGTACAAAAAATATTATTGTCTAAAGATAGATATGGTGAGTGCCACATAAATGCTAATATATTAGGAAGGGCATTAGAAGATGAAAACAAAAAATCTGCTTTTATAGTTGGTGGCAAATTTAAAATAAATGAAATAGATTATTTTTACCATACTTGGGTGGAAATTGATGATAATAATACTGTTCTTGATTTTAATCACAATATAGTTATGAATAGAGACAAATATTATAAGTTATTTGAAATTGTACCAATAAGTAAAACACCTGTTTTAGAAATGGAAGATATTATAAAAATAGTGGAAAATGATGCAGATTTAGGTTTACATCCAATGTATTTAAATTATTTTGGAAGTGAAATAAGGCAAGATTTAAAGAAAAATGAAATGATATTTAGAAAATAAAAAATTAGGATTAACTATCTTTATAAAGATTTTAAACAACATTATTACAAATTATATAAGTAATAAGTTGTTTTTCTTTTTCCTAAAATAAGGTATAATTATAGATAGAAAAAGAAATGTAAATTCTTGCTTTTTAAAATATAAAGTAGTCAGGAGGTAATTAGATGTCAAAGAAAGATTTAATGATTAGAAGCTCTAGTGCAGAATTTTTGATATTTAAACTTCAAGAAAAAGATATAGAAATAGAAGTTAAGTATGAAAATGAAACTTTGTGGATGACACAAAAAGCAATTGCAGAACTTTTTGATGTTGGAAGACCAGCAATAACAAAACATTTAATTAATATTTTTAATGATGGAGAATTAGATAAAAATGCAGTATGTTCCAAAATGGAACATACTGCAGAGGATGGCAAAAAATATCAAACAGATTATTATAATTTAGATGCTATTATCTCTGTAGGGTATAGGGTAAATTCTATAAGAGCAACTCAATTTCGCAGATGGGCAACTAATGTTTTAAAAACATTTACTATTCAAGGGTATGTATTAGATAAAGAAAGAATGAAAAAAGGCTCCTTTTTAGACAAGGATTATTTTGAAAAATTATTAGAAGAAATTAGAGAAATTCGTTTAAGTGAAAGAAGATTTTATCAAAAAGTTACCGATATTTATGCGACTTCAATTGATTATGACCCTAAATCACCTATTTCTATTAATTTTTTTAAAAAAGTACAGAACAAAATGCACTATGCGGTATCTCATCAAACAGCAGCAGAAATTATTTATAATCGAGTAGATTCTAAAAAAGATAATATGGGTCTTACATCTTGGAAAAATTCTCCTAGTGGTAAAATAATGGAATCTGATGTCATTATAGCTAAAAATTATTTAAGTAAAGAAGAAATTCAAGATTTAGAGGGAATAGTAAGTGCTTTTTTAGAGTTGGCAGAAAATAGAGCAAGAAGACATATACCTATGACAATGGAAGATTGGGTAAGTAGAATAGATAAATTTTTATTATCTGATGACAGAGATATACTAAAAAATGCCGGTAAAATATCTCATGAAATAGCATGTGACAAAGCCTTATCAGAATTTGAAAAATATCGAGTTATTCAAGATAAAGTGTTTGAATCAGATTTTGATAAATTTATATCTGAAGCGACAAGTGATGAAGAATAAGAAAAGGATGGAAGCTATGCAAGTAGTAATTAAAGATAATGCTGTTGATGTAGAAATAATAAGAAAAAATAATAAAAATATTTATTTTCGCTTTAATGATGGGAAGTTAGTCATAACTTGTAATTACTTAGCAAGTGAAAAATATTTAAAAAGTTTGATTGAAAAAAATAAAAAAGCTCTTACTAAAATGTATTTAAAAAGTATGGAAGAAAAAGAAAGTGATGCTTTTTTCAACTATTTAGGAGAAAGCTATACTATTCTTTATGATGAAAATGTTAAAAAAGTAAGTTTTTATAATGATACAGTAATTACGAAAAACGAAAAGATGCTAGATAAGTTTTATCTAGAACAAGTAAAAAAGATATTTTCTGAAAGAGTAGAAAAGTTAAGTGTTTTATTCGATGATATTCCAAAATTTAGTTTAAGATTTCGGAAGATGAAAACAAGATGGGGTGTTAATAATGTCACAAATAGAATAGTTACTTTAAATACAGAACTTTTAAAAAAAGAAATTTCATTACTAGATTATGTTATTATTCATGAACTTTGTCATTTTTATGAAGCTAATCATAGTAGTAGATTTTGGGCACAGGTCGAAAAAAGGTACCCATATTATAAATTAGCTAGAAAGAAGTTGAGGTATTAGTTATGGACGTTATAAAGTCACTTGATAATAAGAAAATAAAGAAACTAAGCAAGTTACTATTAAAAAAGGAACGGGAAAAAGAAAAACTATTTTTAGTAGAAGGAAGACATTTAGTTGAAGAAGCAAATAAATGTGGTGTTTTAATAGAAGTGATTAAGACAGAAGATTATGATTTTGAAAGTGCTATTCCAACTACTTTAGTAACTTATGATGTTATAAAAAAACTTACAAATAGTGTAACACCACAAAAAATTATTGGAGTAGTTAAATATTTAGAAGAACAAGAAATTGGAGATAAAATCCTTATATTAGATAATATTCAAGACCCAGGGAACTTAGGAACAATTATAAGAAGTAGCGTTGCATTTAATGTTGAGAGCATAGTTCTTTCTCGTGATACTGTAGATATCTATAATGATAAAGTTTTAAGAAGTAGTGAAGGAATGATTTTTCATATCAATATAATTAAAAGAGATTTAGAATCTTTTTTAGAAGAATTACATACTAAAAAGTACAAAATTTATGGAACAAAAGTTGATGGAGGTACTAAGATAAAAGATTTAAATATAGATACTAATAAAATAGCTATTATTATGGGGAATGAAGCAAAAGGAATAAATGAAAATTTACTAAAAAAGTGTGATGATTTTCTTTATATCCCAATGAATAAAAAGTGTGAAAGTTTAAATGTGGGAGTGGCGGCTAGTATTATTCTTTATGAATTATTTTAAAGTTAGGAGTAGAAAAAGATGAGAGAGATTGAATTAAAGTTTAGAATTGATGATTTAGATAAATTAATCCAAAAATTAATTGACTTAGGGTGTGAAATTAGTGATTATAAAGTTCAAAATGATACAATATATGTAGCTAATTTAGATAATACAGAATGTGTTTTAGGTTCTATTTTTCTTCGTGTAAGAAAAGTAAATGACCAAGTAGAACTAACTTTAAAAAAACAAAGTAATAGGATAAGCGAATCACAAGAGATTGAATTTTTGGTTAGCGATTATGACAAAGCAAATGACTTTTTAAAAGTTTTAGGATATAAAGAATGGGTAAGAGTTAATAAAAAAAGAAGAACTACGAAAATAAAAGAGATTAACATCTGTTTAGATGAAGTAGAAAAACTAGGAAACTTTATTGAACTTGAGTGTTTAGCTTCCGATAATGAATCAAATAGTTATGAAGACAAATTACTTGCTTTAGCAGAAAGTTTAGATATTGATACTGCTAAGTTAGTTAATAAACATTATGATACAATGATTGCGGAGTTAAAAGATTAGTATGGAATATGTTTGGATTGGAAAAATAGTAAATACTCATGGAATTAAAGGGGAACTTCGAATTAAAAGTGACTTTGAAAAGAAAGATTTAGTGTTTAAAAAAGGCTTTGAAATTTATATTGGAGATGAAAAAAATAAAGAAACGATAACAAGTTATCGAGTACATAAAGACTATGATATGGTAACATTAGAAGGGTATAGGGATATCAATGAAGTTTTAAAATACTTAAAAAGTAATGTTTTTGTAGCTAGAAAAGATTTAGAATTAGATAACAATGAAGTTTTATTAGAAGATTTAATTGGCATGGAAGTAAAAGATAATCAAGAAATTATGGGAAAAATTAAAGATTACGTGTATAATAATAGCAATATTTTATTAGTTGTATCTGGTGAAAAAGATTTTTATATACCTTACAAGAGTAATTATATTATAAAAATAGATAAACAAAATAAAATAGTTTATACAGAAAATGCAAAGGATTTGATATTATGAAAATTGATATCTTAACTTTATTTCCTAAAATGTTTGATGGCTTTTTAACAGAATCAATTATTAAAAGAGCTATTAATGCTCAAAAAGTAACTATTGAAATTCATAATTTTAGGGATTTCAGTGACGATGAACATGATAGTGTTGATGATACTCCTTATGGTGGTGGTGCAGGCATGGTATTGATGCCACAACCCATATTTGATTGTGTTGAAAGTTTAAGAAAAGAAAATAGTAAAGTAATATTACTTACTCCATCAGGTGTGCCTTATAAACAAAAAAAAGCTTATGATTTAGCGAAGGAAGAACATTTAATAATTATTTGTGGGCATTATGAAGGCTTTGATGAACGGATTACGACTCTTGCTGATATGGAAATAAGTATTGGTGATTATGTTTTGACTGGGGGAGAAATACCAGCAATGGTCTTAGCTGATTCTGTTATAAGACTAATACCCGGTGTCATAAATGAAAAAAGTCACATAGAAGATTCCTTTAATGAAAACTATTTGCTTGATTACCCAACTTATACAAGACCAAGTGATTTTAGAGGGATGAAAGTTCCAGAAGTTTTATTAAGCGGAAATCATGCAGAAATTGCAAAATGGCGTTATAATGAAAGTGTGAAAAGAACAAAGGAAAGAAGACCAGATTTGTTAAAGTAGGTGATGAAATGGCGAGTTTTTTGATTACTAAAGATAAAAGAAAGAATAGTATAGTTTACTTAGAATCTTCTTTAGAGGGCTATAAATTTAATCCTCGAAATAATATAGATAAGTATATGGAAGTAAATGAAGTGACTATTTATGATCCTGAAATGATTGATTCTATCTTAACAGCAAAATTTAATAAGACTTTTTTTAAAGTTATGCAAATGGCTAGGATGTTAATTGAAAGCGATGAAGAAGATGATAGTACGCTTAGTTCTTGTGGTTTGTGTTTAGATCAAATTGAACTTGTTAGACAAATACTTCTTAATAGGTATCAAAAATATTTAAATGCCGAAAAAACAGAATTGTTTTTAAGAAAATTACGTGTTATTGAAAACGAGTTACGAATTAAAGAAATGTATATTAAAGAAAAAGTTTTTTATTTACAAGAACAAGAAGAATTGAAACAAGGCCGCGGAAGATAAAAAAGGTTGCTAAACTTCCTTTTTTTTGTTATAATCATATTGCTTCAAGGGGAAAATCCGCTGATGTTTAAAAATTGTTATTCATGATTTTCTTTTAAGTAAATATAATATTAAGAAAGGAATTTTTAAAAATGGCAAATTTAATTGATAAGATTAATGCAAGACAAGTAAGAAGCGATATTCCTGAATTCCGTGTTGGAGACACTATTCGTGTTGACGTATGGGTAAAGGAAGGAAAAAAAGAAAGAATCCAAGCCTTTGAAGGATTAGTTGTAGCTAAAAAAGGTGGAAGTGTTTGTGAAACTTTTTCTGTAAGAAAAAAATCAGGAACAGTTGGGGTAACAAGAACTTTTCCAGTAAATACTCCTACTATTGATAAGATTGTTGTTATCAAAAAAGGTAAAGTAAGAAGAGCAAAACTAAACTTCTTAAAAGGAATGAAAAAATCTTACAAAGTAAAAGAAAGAAATTAAGATGTAAAAGTCTTAATTTTTTTTGTATTAATGCTTAAAAAATGATAGAATTATAATAGGTGATAAAAATGAAAGATGAAAATAGTCAAGTAACCAAAATAGAAGAAGTAGATGAAGATGTTGTAAAACCAAAAAGTATTTTAAGAGATTTACTACCTTATGTTGCCATAGTAATATTTGTAGTAGTCTTAAGAGCTTATGTTGTTACTCCTGTAAGAGTCAATGGTGATAGTATGGTGCCAACACTAGAAAATGGGGAAACTTTAATTTTAAATAAGATGGCGAAGTTTAAAAGATTTGATGTAGTAGTTATTAAAACAGCTGATGAAAATTTAATTAAAAGAATAATAGCACTCCCTAATGAAACAATTGAAGTAAGAAATGAAAAACTATATATTAATGATGAAGCTGTAGCTGATAACTATAAAGATGGCCATACTGATGACTTTGGACCAATTACTCTAAAAGAAAATGAATACTTTGTTATGGGAGATAATAGAGAAATCTCAAAAGATAGTAGGTATCTAGGACCGATTGAAGAAAAATATATTGTTGGGACGACTAGTTTTCGCTTACTTCCTTTAAAAAGAGTTGGAGGAATTGATAAGTAAAGTTATGCATCTAGATGCATTTTTTCTTTGTTTTAAACTTTTAGTGTTTTATATGTTATAGAAAAAGAATCTTTAAGAGAAAAATGTTTAAATGAGTTTTTTCAGTTAGCTAATGGATTATATTATGGGGAAAGAGTTAGTGGTGAAAAAGAAGTTTTTAGAGATTTGTGGAGTAATAGTGATAATTTAGGTTTACTTATAAAAAATGAAGATATAGTGAAGTTTATTGATGATACAGTAAATAACATAGTAAAGAAAATTGAAAATAAGGAAATAAAAGTTGAAAAAGTTATTAAAGGGAAATAAATATTAAATTTTAAAATATGAAAGTGAAACAATGAAGTTAAGCGAAATAAATACAAAAAACTTAGATAATTATCTAAGTAAAAAATATTTTTTAACGTGCCAAGAGAAACATATGATTATATTGATTATGTCATAGAAACGGAAAAATAGATTTAACTTTAACAAAGAATATGTCTTATGTTAGTGGCTATAAGTTATTTGTTGGAAACGAGATTCAAAATATGTTTGTACCTGGAACTACTGATTCAGCTAACAAAGAAGTTAACTTTTAGTTTTGAGCAATACCCAATATTTTATTTGATAAATCATAAATTAAATCAGTAATATGGTTAGCATCTAGTTTGCTGTCTTCGCAAAGCCATTTTTTAATAATATCAATAGTTCCCGAAATAATGTAAGAAAATATATATTCATAGTTTTCTTTAAGATCTATATTTGATTGTCCGATTTTATTTTTTAATAAATCAATAATTGTTTTCATAAGTTTCTCATAAAATTCATTATCAGCACTATTTATGAGTAATAAATAATAAACATCTTTATTTTTTTGAATATTACAAAGAAGTTTATAAATAGTATTTTTAATTTGACTTTCGTTAATATTTTCAATTTCACTAATACAATGTTCACTATCTTTTAAAACATCATATTCTACATCTGCAAGGACATCGTAAATGTTTTCATAATATTTATAAAATGTTGTTCTATTGAGCTCGGCCTTATTACAGAGTTCTTTTACTTTGATACTATATATAGCTTTTTCTTTTAAAATCTCAATTAAAGAATCTTTAAAAATTCTTTTAGTTAGTTTTACTCTTTGATTTTCTTTTTTCATATTCTCCTCCTAAAGAATTACAAATTTATTGTTTTTGTTTTAAAGTAAACACAAAATATATCTTTGTTGATTTTAAATCTTTTTAGCGAAAACTGTTTGTTGTTATATCAACAATGTGTTGATATAATTATATAGGCTTTTTTTCCAAAAGTCAAAGAAAAGGAGATGATTTTAATGGGTTTTATTTCAGATATTGTCATAAAATATAAAAAATGGATAGTTTCCTTATTTGTTATTATCTTAATCATTTTTGGCTATTTAGCATTACAATTAAATATAAATTATGACATGACTGAGTATTTACCTGAAGATGCTAATTCAACAAAAGCAATCGAAATTATGAGTAAAGAGTTCGGAGGAGCATTAACAAATGCGTATGTACTTGTAAAAGATGTTGATGTTGATGAGGCAATAAAATATAAAGAAAGAATTAAGAATGTTGAAGGTGTAGAAATTGTTTCATGGATTGATGATAGTTTAGATGTTAATATGCTAAAAGCAATTACAACTGGAGATTTTAGTAAATTACCAATCGGAAACCCTAATCAAGGAAATTTTGCGACAGAAGATTCTTTAGCTAATGCAAAAGAAACTATAGAACAATATTATAAAGATGAAAATGCTTTATTTTATGTGACTATTAAAGATGGTAATGAAAGAAAAGCCGTTGATAAGATCTACTTTATTGTCGGAGATAAAGGCGGGATGACTGGAACCGCAGTCGATCAAGCCTCTAGTCAGAGTATGGCATTAAATGAAACAATAAAATCCATTTGTGTATTAGGACCATTAGTTGTAATCATTTTATTACTTGCTACAACTAGTTGGATAGAGCCATTTATTTTTTTAATTACAATCGGAATGGCAATTATAATCAATTTAGGTTTATGTATTTTTAATGGTGAAATATCTTATGTAACACTTGCAGTAGGACCAATACTAGAGCTTGCAGTGTCTATTGATTATGCCGTATTCTTGTGTCATTCATTTGAAAAAAATAGAAAAGATGGTTTAAATCCCGATGCTTCAATGAAAAAAGCGATGAAAGAATCTTTCAAATCTATATCAGCAAGTGCTTTAACTACTTTATTTGGTTTTGCAGCACTATTATTTATGAAATTTAAACTTGGTTTAGATATGGGAGTTCCTTTAGTAGTAGGAGTAATCATGAGTTTTGTTTGTGTAATGTTATTTTTACCAGCATTCTTATTACTTACACATAAGTGGGTGGAAAAAACAAAACATAAAAGTTTTATCCCAGATTTTAAAAGGCTTGGTGGATGGTTAATTAAACCTAGATGGCTAGTAATAATTGCTGCAGTTCTTTTAGTAATACCTGCTTATAATGCTCAAAAAGATAATAATTTCACTTATGGTACAGGAGAACCATCTAGTGAATCAAGAATTGCTAAAGATACCAAAACTCAAAATGATATTTTTGGAAAACAAAATATGATAGTTATAATGGTCCCTAAAGATAAAGTTAATGAGGAAGACAAATTAACAAAAGAACTTTCAGAAAATAAACATATCTCTAAAATTGTTAGTTATACAACGACAATCGGAAAAGATGTTCCAATAAGTGCATTACCTGAAGAAACAGTGAAACAATTTTATGGAGATAATTATGCAAGAGTTGTTTTATATACTGATTTAGATACTGAAGGAAAAGAAGCATTTAGTGCTTTGGAAGAAATACAAAAAACTGTTACAAAATATTTTGATGATGATTGGTATATGTGTGGAGCTACTCCAAATATGTATGACATGAAAGTAACTGTAACAGAAGATCAAAAACTTGTTGATTTAATTACTATTATTGCTATATTCTTTATCCTTTTACTTGAATTTAAGTCAATTATTATTCCACTTATTTTAATAGCAGTTATTAAATTTGCATTCTGGGTAACATTATCAATACCTTATTTAATGAATAATCCAATTTGTTATATAGGTTATATTGTAGTATCAGCAGTTATGATGGGAGCAACCATAGATTATGCAATTTTATTTACTGATAATTATTTGAAAAACAGGCATACTATGACTAAACTTGATGCTATGAAAGAAACCCTTAATAAAAATATAAAATCAGTTTTAGTATCAGCACTTATTTTGGCAATCGCTGGTTTTAGCTTAGCATTTATTTCAACGGAAAATGTTGTTCAAGTTTTAGGAAGTCTTTTAGGAGAAGGAGCAGTTATTGCATTTATTCTATCATTAGTTTTGCTATCTTCACTCTTAATTATGTTTGATAATTTAATTCCTAGGTTATCTTTAGGATTAAAATTCCATAAGGGGAAAACTTCATTAAACATAAGTGATGAAAGTAAACAAATTAATACTGGTAATAGAATTATTTGTATTAATAGAGAATTTGGATCAGGCGGACATGAAGTAGGAAAACTTTTAGCAGAAAAACTAGGAATCCCATTCTATGATGAAGAAATAATAGATGAAGTTATTAAAAAGAGTGGTCTTTCTAAAGAAACGATAAAATGTTTAGAAGAAAAGAAACAAAATGATTATCTATATAGAGGTTTATATGAAGGTAAAGATAAATCTATTTATGGTAAATCATTAAATGAAGCTATTTATGAACTAGAAAAAGAAACAATAATAGAACTCTCTAGTAAAGGAGACTCAGTTATTATTGGAAGATGTGCTGGAGATATTTTAAAGGAATTTACGGATTCTAAAGTTATCAAAGTATTTATTTCAGCACCACTAGAATATAGAATAAAAAGAAAATTAGAATTAAATGATAATGATAAAAAGAAAACAACTGTTATTGTTGAAAAGATGGATACAAATAGAAAAAAATATTATGAATACTTTACTAAAAAAAGTTGGAGTAATCCTTCAAACTATGATATAACATTAAATACAGAAAATCTTGGATTAGAAAAAGTTGTTGATATACTTGTCTCATCTTTCAATAATAAAAATAAGTAATTATATTTAAAGACAAATTTATTTAGTAGACTAATCAAAAAATGATATGAACTTCGTTTCTTGGACATAGAAGCGAAGTTTTTATATGAGCAAATTAAGTTATGAAGATAAGGCAAAAATATATCAATTAAGAAAACAAAGAAAATCAGCTATAAATTTATCTAAAAAGTATAATATAAGACGAGAGAATGTTAATTATATGGTTCGCATTATAGCTAAACATAGGCTAAATATTTTTAAAAAAGATGCTAATAGAAATTATACTAAATTAGAAAAAAATGGCTGTACTTCGCATAATGAATGGAGAATCTATGTGTTCTGTGGCAGTAGATGTTGGACTAACTAGTTATTCCCCTTTAAGAAAATGGATTAGAAATTACAAAGAAAACGGTTATAATATATTTGAACGAAAGCGAGGTCGTCCAACTATGCCAAAAGTTATAAAGGAAAAATCTAATGAGACAGATAAAGAAAAGATAAAAAGATTAGAAGAAGAAAATTTATATTTGAAAGCAGAGCTAGAATACTCAAAAATGTTGTAATGGTTAATATATCCTTTAATGATTCTTCTAAAAGTATCAGGAATAGCAAAATCAGTTTATTACTATACTTTATCTAAAAAGATAAGGATGATAAAAATAAAGAAATTATAGATAAAATAAAAGAAATATTTATTAATAATAAAGAAAGATATGGTTATCGTAGAATTACACTAGAACTTAAAAATCAGGGTTATAATATCAATCATAAAAAAGTTTATAGAATAATGATTATGAAGTTAGGCTTAAAGCTTTTAAAAAGAAATAAACAAAAATATTCTTCTTATAAAGGGACTATTGGTAAGATAGCAGATGATTATATTAACCGAGAATTCTATGCAGATGTGCCAAATCAGAAGTGGTATAAAGATGTAACTGAATTCAATCTTCGTGGAGAAAAAGTTATTTATTGCCTAATTTAGAACAAATAAATGAAATGCTTAATAAAGCATTTGATAACAAACATTTAGAAGGATTAATATTACATTCAACCTATGCGTCCGCTAGCCAAATTTTTACATATAAGTGTTATAACTGTACAAAAAGCCTATGAAGATTTACAAAAGGATGATTTTATAGAAACGATAGTAGGATTCATTTAATGTTCCAAAAGGAAATATTGTAGGGACTAATAGGAGAAAATAGAGCAGGAAAAAGTACAACGCTTAATTCAATCCTTGATATAATCAAAAGATATTCTGGAGATGAATTTATTCTTGATAGTGAAAAGAATAAAATAAGTAATGACATAAGAGAAAAAATTGAAGTTGTTTTTGATGTAAATAACTTCTGAGAAGATTTAACACCACAAAAATTAAATAATGTATTAAAAGCAATTTATTAGAAAAATTTTCTTTACCAAAAAATAATATTATTAAAAAGTTTTTTAAAGGAATGAAAATGAAATTATCTATAAGTGTTTCATTATCCCATAAAGCAGAGTTGCTAATATTAGATGAAGCAACAAGTGGACTTGATCCTGTTATTAGAGATGATACTTTTAAAAGATTTTATATGACAAAAGCAAATATTTTAGTAGCCTTTCTTTTGTGTATAGTAATGACTATTGGACTATCTATTGTAGTATCTCCATCAATACTTGTTGCAATACCACTTAGTATTATTGTATCCAGTACAATAATATCTAATAAGAAAAATAAATGGACCCAATTTACTATAACTTTACCAGTAACAAAAAAACAAATAATTTCAAGTTAATATATTGCATACTTATTTTGAATAGTATTAGGAATGTTTATAGGTAGTCTAGTTTGTTACATTATAATTAAAGCAACAAATAGTACAGATAAATATATTTATGGGCTTTAGTATTTTATTAAGTGGAAGTTTTATTATACCTTGTGATTTTATATTATTCGAAGAAAATTCATTGATAGGAACAATACTTGCTTATTCTGTGACTTCTGGAGTACTCGCACTATTTATGTATATAATAAAAAAAGTAATTGGAGATTCTAATATGAATTTAACATTACTTATTATCTTGATATATAACACAAAAGAAAATCAAAACTTTAATTAAAATAAAAATCGAGAGAGATTTATTTTTATAATTTCTTTTTTTAATATTGACAACTGTGTATAATCTGTATATAATGTATATATACAAATGAGGTGAGCAATGGAAATCATAATTAGTAATTCAAGTGGTGTTCCTATATATGAGCAAATTAGAGAACAAATAAAAGCAAAAATAGTATCTAATGAACTTAAATCTGGAGAATTATTGCCATCCATAAGAACACTTGCAAAAGATTTAAGATGTAGTGTAATAACAACAAAAAATGCTTATGAGGAATTAGTACGTGATGGGTATGTTGTAACGATTCCTTCTAAAGGGTTTTATGTAGCAAAAGTAAATCTTGATGTTGCAAGAGAGGAACAATTAAATAAAATTGAAAGTTTACTAGATACAGTAGTGACACTTGCAAAAACAAATAATATCGAAAGAAAGACTATAGCAGAAATATTGGATATTTTATATGAGGAGGAAAAATAAATGGAAAACATTTTAGAAGTAAAAAATTTGTCTAAAAAATATACTGGATTTGAATTAAAAAATATTAGTTTTGAACTACCTAAAGGTATGATTATGGGATTTATTGGAGAAAATGGTGCAGGAAAAACGACAACTATTAAATCTATTTTAAATATAATTGGAAATTACAAAGGAGAAGTAAAAGTATTTGGTCTTGATAATAAAAAGAATGAAAGAGAAATAAAGGAAGATATAGGTGTGGTTTTGGATGATATGTTCTTTCCAGAAATACTTTTGCCAAAAGATATAAATACTATTATGAAAGATGTATATAAAAATTGGGACTCTGATTTATATTTTAAATACTTAACGGATTTTAATTTGCCAAAAGATAAGCAAATAAAAACTTATTCAAAAGGAATGCGAAAAAAGTTAGAAATAGCTGTTTCACTTTCCCATCGCCCAAAACTTTTAATCCTTGATGAGCCAACAAGTGGATTAGATCCAATTGCAAGAAATGAAGTAATAGATATTTTTAGAGATTTTATTCAAAATGAAGAATGTGGAGTTTTATTATCAAGTCATATTACAAGTGATTTAGAACATATTGCTGATTATATCACTTTTATCAATGATGGAGAAATTATACTATCAAAAACGAAAGATGAACTAATAGAACAATATGGAATTGTAAAATGTACTGAATCTGAATTTAATAAAATAGATCAGCAAGATTATATTAAGTATAAGAAAACAAAATATGAATGTGAGTTATTAGTTGAAAATAAAAATGAATTTAAGAAAAAATATAATATAAATACCATAGATAAAATATCATTAGAAGATTTAATGGTCTTAATGGTGAAAGGAGAAAAATAATGTTAGGTTTAATTAAAAAAGATTTTTTAATGCTAAAAGGAAATTTCAAAACTTGGTTAATTTTATTATTTGTGTATATTGTTATGGCTTTTCAAGAATTAATGAGTCTTTCTTTTTTACTTCCATTTATGTGTGTAGTAACAATGCTTTCAACATTTAGTTATGATAGTTATAATAAATGGGATGCTTATGTTTGTTCTTTACCAGATGGAAGAAAGAATAGTGTAAGAGCAAAGTACATAGCAACATTATTACTTATTTTTGTAACAGTGATAATAACAACAATTTTAACGATAATAATTGGTTATTATCGCACTAAAACTATAAATTTAGAAAGTATGGGAGAAACAATAATGGGAGCAATATTTGCAACTACTTTATTACAGAGCATTATGTATCCTGCTATTTATAAGTTTGGTGTAGAAAAAGCAAGAATTGCAATATTTATCGTTGTATTTGGATTTGCGTTAATTGGTGGTGTTTTATCAAAATATATTGATTTTGAATCCATTATACAGGGATTAGCATTTTTAGAAAACTATATGATGATTATTATTCCTATCATTATAGTTGTAATGTTATATATTTCCTACAAAATATCAGAGGCTATATATAATAGAAAAGAATACTAAAATTAGTAAGTTATAAAAAATTACAATTTTAGAGTGAGGTGAGTTTAATAAAAGATAAAATAAGGATAGCATTATGGATTTTTATAGTTTATGTTTTTTCTTTCTTGTGTTATACTCCAATGATGCTTAAAAAACTTGGAATAGAATTTCCAAATATGCTAACATATTTAAAATACTTTTTTGTTATTATGCCAGCATTAGTTTCTATTATATTTATACTTTGTGAGCAAAATTTAAAAAAATTTCTAATAGGCAACTTTAAGAAAGTATCGTTAAAAGAACTTTTTATATGTATGATTATTGCTTTAGTTGGTATTGTAACTACTTTCTTTTATTCATTTTTTGGAAAAATTGATTTATTTACAGATTCAATGGTGGTATTTTTAATAAATTGTGTATATTTATTTATAACTGCTTTGATTGAAGAAATTGCTTGGAGAGGCTTTCTGTTAAGAAATCTTTTTACTAAAAATAAAAAAATTAAAGTTATTATATTTGTTGGTGTTATTTGGACAATTTGGCATATTCCAATGTGGTTAATTAGAAATTCATTACCTATATTAGATATATTGTATCTTTCTATTTGGACTATGCTTATTTCGATAATTTTGGGAGTTCTATATTATGTTTATGAAAATATATTTTCTGTTGCACTATTGCATATGATTTTTAATGTATGTTTTTTAGCACCAGTGAAAAATAATAATATTGTTATAATGTTTTTTAGTATAGTGGCTATTATATTATTTAAAAACAAAAAGAAAATATCTAATAGTACCTAATAAATGATACATAGTGATGACAAATTATAAATTGAAAGACAACTATATATAAGTCAAGTAGTTTCTAACAAATTTAATGAAAAAGTTTG
>CAOJBM010000041.1 GCA_948329525.1 uncultured Mycoplasmatota bacterium | reverse complement strand
ATATTTAAAAATAAGAGTTTTTTTCTTATCTCTTATTTTGACTGTGAATAGTAACTATTTTTCTTTAAATTAGTTGTGAATTGTAATAAAACTTCTTGTTAAAAGAAAAGTTATTTGCTAAAATGTATATAGATGAGATAAATCTCATAATATAAAAAAGGATACATTTGATAATGAGGAATCAGATGCAATTCCTTTGTGGGTAACACCTGAAATCGATAAAAACTTGCATGTAATCTTTAATTATGGTAAATTATATAAAGCGAGGAAGTGAAAAGATGGAAACAGCACTTTTAATTGTATCAATATTATTAATAGCAATCGTTTTACTACAAAGTAATAAAGCTAGTGATGCTAGTCAAATAATTACAGGTGGTAATGAGGCATTATTCCAAAATCAAAAAGAAAGAGGAGTAGAACTTTTAATAACGAGATTAACTATTCTTTTGGGAGCAATATTCTTTATAATTTCATTTATATTATTTGTCAAATAAAGGTTTAAGCCTTTTTTTTATTGGATTAAGTTGCTATAATTAAAATAGGTGGGAATATGAAAAAAAATGGTTTTACATTTGTAGAATTAATAGTCATTATTGGTCTTTTAGCCTTACTAGCCATAATTATTGGAACTAATATGGTGGGGTTACAAGGAAAACAACAAGATAAAACCTATGAGGCTTTTAAGAAAAAGTTGGAGTCGGCAGCATGTCTTTATATTGAAAAAAGTAATCCAGAGTCGTATAAAGGAACAGGTACTTGGAATAACTTTCGTAGTACTTGTAGAACAACTAGTGGATGTAATGTGAATCTTGGGTGGTTAATCGAAGAAGGTTTAATTTCAGAAGATTTAGCTAATCCTAGTATTGAGGATGATAAAAAGACTGAGGAAAAAGAAAATGCTGTTGTTAATATGAAAAGTAAAACAGTCCATGTATCGTATAATAATGGTACAAAAAAATGTGAATATAACGAATAAAAAGGAATGATAAATAATGCGTGAAGAAATAATAAAAGTTATGAACAATGTTCATGAAGCTAAAGAAGCAATTGCTATAAATGATATGTTAGGGCTTAAAACAGCTGAAGAGTATAGACTTCTTTTAGAAGAACTTCAAAAATTAGTTGATGAATATATTATGTTTTATACCAAAAAAGAGAAATATATTTTATTAAAAAATTGTCCATCTTTAAAAATAGGAAAACTTTCTGTTAATAAGAAAGGTTTTGGCTTTGTTATTTTAAAAGAAGAGGAGGATATCTATATTGATAGCAAAAACTTAAATAATGCTGTTGATGAAGATATTGTTTTATGTGAAGTTATTAATAAAAGTATTAAAAAAGAGGGTAAAGTAGTCAGGATAATTAAAAGAGACTTAAACAATATTGTTGGAGAAGTTATTTTTGATGGAGACAAGGCTTTCATAAAAATAGATGACTCTAAAAAAAATATAGTTGTGGAACTTGATAAACATAGTAAAGCTAGTGTTGTGGAAGGCTACAAAGTCTTAGTTCAAATTGTTAAAGAATTAAAAAGAAATTATTATTTAGGTTCTTTAGTCAAAGTTTTAGGACATAAAGATGACCCTGGTGTGGATATTTTAAGTATTGCTTATAAATATGGTATTTATGAAGATTTTGGTGAAGAAGTAGAAAAAGAACTTGAAAATATTCCAAGTGAAGTAAGTGATGAAGAGTGCAAGAATAGAAGAGATTTAACTAATGAAATGATTTTTACAATTGATGGTGATGATACAAAAGATATCGATGATGCTATAAGTTTAGATATCTTAGAGAATGGCAATTATAAATTAGGGGTTCATATTGCTGATGTTTCGCACTATGTTAAAGAAAATACGGCTTTAGGAGATAAAGCTTATGAGCGAGGTACTTCATCTTACCTAGCAGATACCGTTATCCCTATGATCCCCCATAAATTATCGAATGGAATTTGTTCTTTAAATGAAGGTGTTAAAAGACTTGCAATGTCTTGTGTTATGGAAATAAACTCTCAAGGTAAAGTTGTGGATTACGATATTTTTGAAAGTGTTATTAAGTCAAGAAAGAAAATGACTTATAAAAAAGTAAATGATATAATAGAGCGAAATATAATTGCTCCTGATTATGCACTTTTTGCTGATACTTTAAAGAAAATGAATGATTTGCATTTAATTCTTCGTAAAGAAAAAGTCGCTCGTGGTTATATCGATTTTGAACTTGATGAAGCAAAAGCGATTCAAGATGAGAATGGTGTTTGTATCGATGTTGTTAAAAGAGTATCGGAAAGTGGTGAAAAGCTAATTGAGGATTTTATGATTGCTGCTAATGAAACAGTGGCAACTCATATAGCTAATATGGATTTGCCATTTATTTATCGTGTTCATGAAACACCTAAAAAGGAAAAAGTGGAAGAGTTTTTAAATTTAGTTCACTTACTTGGTTATAAATTAAAAACTAGTGCTAATGAATTAACACCTAAGAGTATGCAAAAAATATTGTTAGAGTTAAGAGATAAAAAAGAATTTGAAATATTATCAAGTTTACTTTTACGTAGTATGCGAAAAGCGGAATATAGCAAAGATAATGTTGGACATTTTGGCCTTGCTAGTAAAAACTATACACATTTTACAAGTCCAATAAGAAGATTTCCCGACCTTACAGTTCATCGTTTGTTAAAAACTTATTTAGTAAGACATGACTTATCAATGACAACAATTGGAACTTTAGAAAATTCTTTAGTTCAAGTGGCACTACAATCTAGTGAAAGAGAAGTAGCGGCAGTGAATGCAGAACGTGACGTCTTGGATATGAAAATGGCTGAATATATGGAAAGACATATTGGAGAAGAATATAAAGGTATAATTACTCAAATTACTTCTTTTGGATTCTTTGTGGAACTTCCTAATTTAGTAGAGGGGCTAGTTCATGTTAATACCCTAAAAGGTGATTATTTTAACTATATTCCAGAATTATGTGCTATGATAGGTAAATCTACTAAAAAGCAATATCGTTTAGGGGATACAATTAAAATTAAAGTTGTCGCAGCAAGTAAAGAAACTTCTTTGATTGATTTTGAAGTTGTCGAAAAGAAAGAAAGTGAGTTAAGTGGAAATAAAGAATAAAAAAGCTTACTTTGATTATTTTGTTTTAGAAGAAATTGAATGTGGTATAGAACTTAAAGGAACAGAGATTAAATCTATTCGTAATGGTAGTGCTAATTTAAAAGATAGTTATGCTATTATAAGGAATAGTGAAGTTTTACTACTTAATTCTTTTATCTCAAAATATGAACAAGGTAATCAGTTTAATCACGAAGAGAGAAGAACAAGGAAACTTTTATTACATAAAAAAGAGATTAAAGAATTAGAAAATAGTGTTTCGAAAGAAGGAAAGACACTAGTTCCTTTGAAAATGTATTTTAAAAAGAATAAGGTTAAAGTACTACTTGGTCTTTGTCAAGGTAAGAAGTTGTATGATAAAAGAGAAACTATTAAACAAAGAGATTTAGAAAAAGAGGCTAGGTATAGTTTTAAGTAGATTACAAAAAGATAAAAAAGTAAAAATTTGAAGTAAGTTTATTTACTTTAAATTTACTCTTATATATATTTAAAGTTTTATCTTTTTTTTATGTGTGTTATAATTCATATATAAGTAGGTGTTTTAATAATGAAAAAGAAAAAAATTGATTTTAAAAATTTAACAGAAAAACAAAAGAAAATGTTTATAATTGGAGGGGTTGGAGCTTTAGTTTTAATCTTTGCAATAGTTTGTGGTATTTTCCTTTTAAAAGGTGTTTCTAAAGATGATATAAAAGAAGAAGAACCACCAATTAAATTAGATATCCCTCAAGGTTTAAAAATACTTAATCCAGATTCAAGTTCTAGACCAATAGCAATAATGATTAATAATGCTCCAGCAGCAAGACCATATCATAGAGGATTACAAGATGCTTATATCGTTTATGAAATTGTTGTTGAAGGCGGAATAACAAGAATGATGGCTTTATTTAAAGATATCGATATGGATGAAGATTTAATTGGTAGTGTAAGAAGTAGTAGGCATTATTATTTAGATTATGCGATGGAAAATGATGCTATTTATGTTCATCATGGTAAGAGTCCACAAGCTGGGAGTGATATGTCAAAATATCGTATTGACCATATCGATGCAGAATCTCCTGGTTTTACACGTGATAGAAGCTTAGGAGTAAGTTCTGAACATACATCTTATGCTAACTTAAAAGGATTACAAGAAGTTATTAAGAAAAAAGGTTTTAGAACTACTTTAAATAAAGAATTATTATTAAATTACAAGGTAGAAGAAATTGATTTAAGTACTAAAGAAGGTGCTATAAAAGCTGATAAAGTAAGTATTACTTATTCAAATGTTAATACTTCAGGCTATACTTATGATAGTGAAAATAAAGTTTATTTAAGAACAATAAATGGTAAAGCTCATACAGATTATGATACTAAGAAACAATATACAGTAAAAAATATTATTACTTATCAAGTAGCTAATAACACAATTCCTGATGGCGGAAAAGGTCGTCAAGAACTATCTAATACAGGTAGTGGTACAGGTTATTACATTAGTAATGGTTATGCTGTTCCAATTAAGTGGAGTAAAGACTCAAGAGAAAACCAAACTAAATATACTTATATGAATGGTGAAGAAATTGAAGTTAATGATGGAAATACTTTTATTCAAATTCAACCAAAAGACCAAAATATAACTATCGAATAGGAGGAGCTAAAGATGCTAGAAATTATTGCGGCATTATCTGATTATTATATAGTATTTACGATTATTGCCGTATTTTCTATTTTTGCTTTAATAGGTTATTTATATGAAACAAAGCATGGAGCAAGTGATATGAATTCAAAAAAATTTTTTGCCGCTCCAGTTAATACTGATGTTGAAGCTTTAAAAAGTAGTGTTGCTAATAAAACATTAAATACAGCAGTTGCAAATAATAATAAAAATAATAGTGAAGTACCTAAAAATGATGGTGTGGATAAATTGTAAGAATTAGAGTAGACTAATTCTTTTTTCTTGACTTTATAAGAATATTGAGTAAAATGGAGTTCATTAAGTGAGGGGATATAATGTCAATAATAGGAGAATTAGTTAAAAATATTTATAAGTATGGGAATTGTAAGATTTATTTACCAGTACAAAATCTCAAAGGAGTTAGAACAATATCTTTTACTATTGATAAAGATGGAAAATTGAATATAAGTCAATTTCTTGAAGAGTATCATGAACCTTTTTGAGATGGTAATAAAAAAAGAGAAGGTGCAGTTTTAGAAAGGTCGATAGAAGCTTTAAAATATAAAGAAAAAGATTTTATTTTAGTTCTTTCAGTAATTGCATATGCTTCATTTTATAAGTGCCGCAAAGCATTAACTTGTGATGAGCAAGTTTTACCAAAAACAAATACTGATGAAGTTGTAAGAAAGTTATATAAAATAGTTTATTCTATGTTCCAATTAAGTATTGCCGATTTAACAAGATGGGTATTATCTGGAAAAAACGGGGCAGAAAATATATTCATTGATAATGCTTATAAAAATATTGATGTTCCTGAAGTTAGTAGTGAACAAGCAATTAGAAATATTGAAATTATGATAGAAGATATTTCAGATAAATTAAATTATGTTATAGATGCTTATAAAAAAACTAACACTATTATAGTAGAAGAAGAGTATGAAAATGATTGCCAAAAGTGGGAAAGATTATACGATAATCACGAAGTTCTAAAATTTAATTTTCCTAAAAATAATTAGTTTTTATTTAAAGCAAATCAAGGAGGTTTTGTTGGTGTTTGAAGAAGAAAAACAAAAAATTGTAAATGAAATTAATGAGAAAAATAATAAATTAGAAGAAATAAATAATGTATTAACAGATATATGGAAAAGGAAAGAACTAATTAAAACAGTAGAATCCTCATTAAAGGCAATAAACTATTTGAAAAGTATTCTTAAAGGAATAGTGCCAACAACAATAGTATTAATAATTGTAACTCTTGCAATGAATGTGAGTTTTCCTTTATTAATGGGTTTATATTTAATATTAGTAACTAGTTGTATATGTATCTTTTTGAGAAAAGATATTAAAAAAGCTATTCAAGCAAAAAAGACAATTAAGGAAAACGAGAAAGAATACGAGAGTGCTAAGGTAATAGAAGAAAAAGATAAAGAATTAGAATTAACTTTAACAGATGAACGTGTAGAAATTAACAGGGAAATATTATTCTTAAATATTAGTTTAGCTCACTTAAATCAAGATGAAGAATTAGAGAATTCATTAAATCAAATTGCAGAGCGAGTATTAGATGATACCCAAAGTCAAGTAGAAGAACAAGAATTAGAAAGTAGAGAAATAGATACTACATCATCTCTTAAAATGACATTCCCACCACTAAATTAGTAAGGAAAGAATACGAGAATTTTAAAAAACATATTATTAAATAAAAGAAAGTACTAAATTATCAGTTATGCTTGATAATTTTTTTAAATTTCAAAAAGTCGTTATAGTGGGTAGAAATAATTAATTAAATTTGCTATAATATTTTTACAGAATAAGGAGGCAAAAAAATGACTTTAACATCGATATGGTCAGTTATTACCAAAATTATAGATATATCTATATTATGGTTGATGATATATTATATACTAAAAAATATCAAAAATAATGTTAAAATGGTTTTAATACTTAAAGGAGTACTTTTAATAATTTTCTTTCAAGTATTAAGTAATATTTTAAATCTTTACACAGTAGGATTAATCCTTCAATATGTCTTAGAATGGGGACCTCTTGCTATAATTGTTATATTTCAACCTGAAATACGTAGTGTTTTAGAATCGATTGGAAGAAGTCAACTACTTGGAAGACATAAAGTATTATCAATAGATGAAAGAGAAAAAGTAGTTTATGAAATCATGGATGCTGTTGAATACTTAAAGAAAAATAGAATAGGAGCTTTAATCGTTTTAGAACGTGATATGTCACTACAAGAATATATCGATCCAGCAACAAAAGTGTATGCCGATTTAACTAGTCCACTACTTGGAACAATCTTCTTCCCTAACAGCCCACTACATGATGGTGGAGTAATTATTCAAGGGGATAGAATTACTTGTGCAGGAGCCGTATTTAAAACTAGTATGGACCCAACTTTATCTAAAAGATTAGGTACAAGACATAGAGCTGCTCTAGGTATAGCTGAAGAAACAGATGCTCTAGCTTTAGTTGTATCTGAAGAAACAGGAAGATTAAGTATCGCTTGTAATCATGAAATTAACTACAATTTAACATTAGATGAATTTAGAATGCTTTTAATTGAAGAATTAAAACCTAAATCAGAAATCTTCTATGATGCAGATACCGCTGAAAGTGAAGGTGATGAAGATGAATAAGATTTTGAAACCTTTTAAAGCCATGGGTAGAGGAATATATAAAGTATTAGATAAAATTTTAGTTACTCCAATAAGCAAGCTAGTTTATAGTATTGGAAAGAAACTAAATAACGAAAGTAAAATAGAAAAAATATTAAATCGACCTAATGTAATGATTTATTTATCACTAATATTTGCTTTAATAGCCTTCTATTGTATTGATAGCAAGGCAGTAACGTTAGTTCAAACAGAAGCAGAAGTACTAACAAACCAGCCAGTAACAGTTAAATATAATAGTAGTGCTTATGTTGTTGAAGGTGTACCTGAGACAGTAGATATTACCTTAATGGGAAGAAAAAGTGACCTATACTTAGCTAAACGACTAGGAGATAATGAAGTAGTTCTTGATTTATCCGACTATGAAGCTAGTGATACACCAATAAAAGTAAAACTAACTTATAATAAACCAATTAATTCCCTAACTTATAAACTTGACCCATCATATGTTACTGTGACAATTAAAAAGAAAGTAAGTTCTTTAAAAACTGTATCTCATGATTTACTAAATCTTGATAAACTAGACCCTAAACTAAGTGTTAAGAGTGTTGAATTATCCAAAAATGAAGTTGTTGTTAAAGGTAGTCAAGACACATTAGATAGAATTTCTAGTGTTAAAGCTTTAGTTGATTTAAGTAATTCTGATTTCACAGAAAAAGGAACATATACTGTAGATAACTTAAATTTAGTTGCTTATGATGAATCGGGAGCGATTTTAGATAATGTGGAAATAGTTGCCACGAATGTTAGTGCTACATTAGTCCTTGATAGTTATTCACAAAAAGTTCCAATTAAAGTAATGACAACGGGTGATTTAGAAGATGGTTCAGCTATTAGTTCGATTCTAATAAATGGAGCAGAAACTCATACAGTTACTATTTATGGTGACCAAGAAGAACTAGACAAGATTACCAGTGTTCCTGTTACCGTAGATGTAAGTGGTCAAGGAAGTAGTGGTTCTAAAACGTATAATGTAACAATATCAAAGCCTACAGGAGTTAGATATATTGATGAAACTAGTTGTACTGTAGAACTTAAATTTGGTGAAGCAAAACAAACAACAATTAAAATTAATTCAATTGAAAGAAGAAACTTAGGTAGTGGATTGTCTGTTAATCTTGCTGAAGTCACAGAAATACCAGTTCAAGTAATAGGTGTTCAAGAAGTAATTGATAGTATTGAGGCAGAAGACATTAAAGCATTTGTTGATTTAACGGGATATACGGTTGGTGAAACAACAGCAGTTGTGCAAATTGAAGCTGAAGATCAAAGAGCACAATATATAGTAACAGAACCAGTAAAATTAATAATTTCCTCAAATACTAATAAATAATAAAAAAATCTACTTGTTTATAGTAGATTTTTTTGTGACTTTAAATATTACTCATGCCTTAAATCATAAAAGTACATGCCAATATTTATTAAACCACAAATTCCAACAATGCCATAAATAATTCTTGTTAGAGTACCATCACCGAAAAGCATTGTTACTAAGTTGTAGTCAAATAAACCGATAAGTCCCCAGTTTACTGCACCTATAATTGTAAAAGCTAGGGCAATTTTCTGTACTAATTCCATTTCATCACTCTTTTCTAATACTATTATGGGTAGTTTATTTTAATTTTATACATGAATAATTACACTTCTTATGAAATATATTTTAAATAGAAAAGGAATGAGGTAAATTGAAAAAAATTTTTATTTTATTATTAGCGGTAGTTTTTGTCCTGTCAGGATGTGGAAAGAAAGAAGAAAAAGTAATTGATAAATTTAAAAAAACTATGGAAAATACTGATGCCTACTATTTAAAAGCAGTTATGGATATTAGTAATGATGAAGATACATTTAACTATGATGTTGAAGTATATTATATGAAAGATAATTTTTACAAAGTATTACTTAAAAACAACGTTAATGAACATGAACAAGTAATTTTAAAGAATGCTGAGGGAGTATATGTTGTTACACCAAATTTAAATAAAAGTTTTAAATTTCAAAGTGACTGGCCAAATAGTAGTAGTCAATCATATTTATTAAATGTTATCTTAGATGATATAAATAAAGAAGAAAATTTGGAATTAGAAAAAGAAGATGATTATAATGTTGCTAAAGTAGCTGTAAACTACCCTAATAATGTTGAATTAAAATATATGAAAGTTTATTTTGATAATGATGGTAATATCAAATTGGTTAAAGTATTTAATACAGAAGATTTAGTAAGAATAAATGTTGAGTTTAAAGATATTGATTATAAAGCTAAATTAAAAGAGGAAGACTTTGCCCTTAATACAGTTATTAGTGAAGATTGCTGTGGCGAAACAGAAGAAACAGGAAAACTTGAAGATATAATCTATCCTTTATATATTCCAACTGATACCTATTTAAAAAGTAAAGAAACTATCGAAACTGATAATGGCGATAGAGTAATATTAACTTTTGCTGGTGATAAAAACTTTGTGCTTGTTGAAGAAGCAAGTAAAGTAAATAGTGAGTTTGAAATTATACCTGTGTATGGGGAACCTTTAATGCTTTCAAACTCTGTTGGGGCAATGAGTGCTAATTCGTTAACTTGGAGTACAAATAATGTTGATTATTACTTAACAAGTAATGATTTAACTAATAGTGAAATGCTAACTGTTGCACATTCCCTAACCGTTACAAATATGGATATTGGAAAGTAAAATATTTGCTTTCCTTTTATTTTATGCTATAATTTTATTAGGTGGTTTAAATGAATAAAGAGACTAAAAAGATAAATAATTTTAAAACAGAAGAACAAAAAGAAATAATTAAGTTTATAATTATTCTTATCGTTGTGATAGCTTTAGTAGTAGGGATTTATTTCTTTACAAAGAAGTTTGTTACGAAAGATGAAGAAAAACAAGATACAGGGACAGTTACTGGTACAGTAAACTATAATGTAACTATCATAGGAGAACTACTAAATCGTCCTTATGATGAGTACTATGCCATAATTTATGACTCTACAAGTAATGATGCTGGTAAATATCAAGGAATATATTCACAGTTTACAACAGGTGAAAATTCAACTACAAAGATGTATTATATCGATTTATCTAATAAGTTAAATGAGTCATATTATAGTGGGGAAGAAACTAATCCCAAAGCAACTAGTATAGCTGAACTTAAACTAGGAGACTTTACATTAATTAAAGTTAAAGATGGTAAGATTAATAAGTACTTAGAAGATGAAAAAGAAATCAAAAAAGAGTTAGGAATGGAAGATTAGTGTAAACTAGTCTTTTTTCAAGAATAAATTTGTGCTATTATAATAGGGAAGGTGAAAATAAAAATGGCTAAGAAGAAAGAAGAAACTAAAATAAGTAGTCCTAAGAAAAATAAAGTTCATAAAGTAAAAGAGTTAGATGGCGCTTCTAAAAAGAAGAAAAATGCGTTTTTTTATTCAACACAGGAGTTATTAATTGTTGTTATTGTCACTTGTTTAATATCTAGTGTAACAACAGCAGCTGTCTTATATTTTAAAAATAGAAGTGAAAATGCTATGGCTTATCATCGTTTAAATGATGATGAGGGTTTAACTAATTTTGTAAATCTATATGCTGATATTGTGAAGAATTATTATGAAGATGTTGATAAAGAAGGGATGATTAATGCAGCTACTAATTCTATGCTATCTTTCTTAGGAGATGATTATACATCTTATTTGAACGAAGAACAAGCAGGTGCATTAACAGATAAATTAGATAGTAAATATGAAGGTATTGGAATTCAAATAACAGGGAATATAGTTTATACTGTTTTTGAAGGTAGTCCAGCAGAGAAAGCTGGTTTAAAAAAAGGTGATGTCATAAAAAAAATTGATGAAATAGATATTACAGTAGATAATTATACGGCTATAACTGACAGAATTAAAGAAGATAAAGATGAATTTAAATTAGTTGTTTTAAGAGGAGAAGAAGAATTAGAGTTTACTGTTGGAAAAGATAGTATAGATATGCCAGTAGTGGAATATAGTCTAGTTAAAGATACGAAAATTGGCTATATATCAATAAGTACTTTTTCTAATTCTGGCCCTAAACAAATGGAAAATGCTTTAAAAGAATTGAAAGAAGAAGGTATGGAGTCTTTAATAATTGATGTTCGTAATAACACTGGCGGTTATTTAAAGTCAGCTTCTGATATAGCTAAATTATTTTTAGAAAAAGGCAAAGTTATTTATAGTTTAGAGTCTAAAAATAAAACTAAAGACTATGTTGACGATACTAGTACTAGTACAAGTTATGATATTGTTGTTTTGATTAATGGTGAGTCAGCAAGTAGTAGTGAAGTTTTAGCAGCAGCTTTAAAAGATAGTTATGGTGCTACGATAGTTGGTCAAACATCTTATGGTAAAGGTAAAGTTCAGACAACAAAAGGATTAGATGATGGAAGTATGATTAAGTATACATCTTCTAAATGGCTACGTCCTAATGGAGAATGCATTGATGGAGTAGGAATTAAACCTGATTATGAAGTTAAGTTAGAAATAGACGAGAAGACTAATATAGTTATAGATACTCAGATAGAAAAAGCTATTGAATTGTTAAAATAGATTAGATATATAAAGTATTAATTCTTTAAGGAGCTGATACTTTTTTATATAAGTATTAAAGCAAAAGAAAAAGCAATCCTTGTTGAGGAATTGCTTTATTTAAAAGAGTGTGTCCTAAAATCTGGTTCTTCTCCAAGTTAGTTGAAAGAATATGAAAAGAGTGTTATACTTGTATCAAGATAAGAAGTGGTACAATGAACATGGAAGAATTAATAAAAGATTTAGATAAAAATATAACTATGCTTGAAAGTAAAAGAATAGAAAACACCATATATATATCATGTAAAATGGATACAAACAAAAGTGAATGCCCTTATTGTGGAAAAATTTCTAATAGTATTCACAGTCGTTATGTACGAACATTGAGTGATTTACCAATACAAAATAATGAGGTTAAATTATTGTTATTGGCTAGAAAATTTTTTTGCTTAAATCAAGACTGTAAACATAAAACTTTTGGTGAAAGATACAATTTTGTAGAACCAAAAGCAATTAGGACGAAAAGACTAACAGAATATATTAATAGTATAGGTTTAAGAGATAATTCTATGGATACAGTTAGAACTTTAAAAGAAGCAGGAATAAAAGTTTCTAGTAATACAGTCTTAAGAATTGTTAAAAAAAAGCAAAAATCAGTATAACCTATGAAGCTCAAAATATAGGTATTGATGACTTTTCATCTAAGAAACGAGAGATTTATAATTCAATTATTACAGACAGCGATAAACATAAAAAAATAGAAATAATCAACTCTAGAGAAAAAGATGATGTTGTTAAAACATTAAAGTTTTTTACTAATGTTAAAACTGTAACTAGAGACTTTTCTCTCACTTACAAAAATGCTATAAGTGAGGCATTACCTAACGCGAAACAAATAGTTGACAGGTTTCATATTTTTAAAAATTTTACTGACGATTTATATAACTATTTAAAAAGAACAGTAACTGATAAAATCAAACTTATTAAAGATGAAACTATTGATACCAAAGATGTTTTAACTAAAAGACAACAAGATAAAATTGATACTGCAAATCGAAAATGGGAAACTATTAAAGAAGCAAAAAAACTATATGAAGAAGGCAATACAAAAACCTTCGTTGCAAAAAAAATAGGTATAACAAGAGCGACATTAAATACCTATCTTTCATTAGAAGAGCCACCTGTAAAAGATAGTAACTGTATCTTAGATAATTATGTTCCTTTAATAAAAAAACTTATTATCGAAGGAAAAAAAACTAAAGACATTTTTGAGATGATGAAAGAACAGGGATACAAGGGGAAAATGACAGTTTTAAATATGCACATGAAGAGCATAAGAAATGAAGTAAAAAGTAATACTCACTATCTTAAACGCAGTAAACTTAAAAAACTTTTCTTTTATGGTTTAGAAAATATAAAAAATGAAAGTCTTAAAAATGATATCATTTTCTATCTAGATCAAAATAAGGAATTAAGTGAAATTATAGATTTAAATAAAGAATTCAAAAACGTCATATTTTCAAAGAAACCTGAAGAACTTGAGGATGGCTAAACAAGGCAAAGAAATTAAATGTTAACGAATTAAATAGTTTTGTAAATCTCATCGAAAGTGATATTGATGCTGTTAAAAATGCGATTATATATGATTATAGTAATGGATTAACAGAAGGTTTCAATAATAAAACTAAAGTAATAAAAAGACAGATGTATGGTCGATGCAACTTCGACTTACTCCGTCTTAAAATTTTAGCATAATTCAACTAACTTGAAGAAGAACCAAATTTATTTACAGACTCATTTAAAAATATGTATAATTGTTTCTTCTGGTTCTGTATAGTTTTTTAATTCTTCTTCAATGTTTGCTATTTGTTCTTCCAATTGAACTTTTTTTTGCAATAGTTGATTTTTCTTGACGGTTCTATATTTTGATATAATACCTTCCCCTAATTCAGTTTCGATATATACTTTTGCTTCTTCTTCATCAGTGAAGCCACCAAAGTAGCTAGTATAAACATAATTTTTATTCGGTAAATCAATGTTAATTGGTTCTATGATAGAACTTGGTAATTCTTCTTCCCTAAATGCACTAAAACCAGCTAATTTGAAAAATAGTTCTAAATCATCTAAATTATAATTTGTAATATAATGGAATACTAAGAATGGTAAAACATCATTTAGTCTAATTGTGTTATTTCTATTTTGAAATATATATTTCCCTGATTGCATTGTAAAAGAGAATATTTTCCCGGTAGAAGCTACTCGTTCCTTAAATTGAAAATAATTTTCTTGCATAAGTTTTTCCTTTCTTTTAAAATGTAATTGTTATTATATTTAAATAAAATCATTATGTCAATGGTAACTTCACTTTGAGTTTCGATTTTTTACGATATAATTTTTGTTTCAATATATAAATAAGCATTAATTTATACATGTATCTTAAAATTTTGTTATTTCAACAAATTATTTCCATGCTTAAACTGAACATTGCTTAATGTTCTTTCTTCTCTTTATTATTTGTAATTATTTCTTATAAATTGAACCTTAATTGTCTATTATCTCGATGTTCTATTTCTTGCCACTTTTTTATCCCCTCATGTGCATATCTTAGTATTTCTTTTATTCCTTTTCCCATCATCCCTAAATATATAATAGCTTCTTCTTTTAAGCTTTGAGCTCTTTCTATTATCACATTACTATGAAAACTTTTATCTAACTTTTCTACATTAATACTTAAATGGCTCATTGCTAATGTTAACATTAAATTCAAATTATTCATTGATTCCAATGTCCTTAGTAATGAATTTTCCCATTTGTATTCTTTCTTAACTTTAAAATATTCTTCTATTCTCCATCTTAAAAAATATAATCTTACTATATGTTCTGCATTTTCCTTATTTTTTACTTCTAAATTCGTGAGTAACATCATAGGCATTCCATCGATACTTAATCCATGTATTGTTACTAATGTTATCTCTTTACCTTTACATGCTGGTAATTATACTTTTGTATAACTTATACTACATTCTTTATTTTCTCCTTGATACATTAATTTAGTACTTATTTTTCCTTTTCTTTCTATTGCTACTTCACTCACTATTCGTTTTTTACCCTTAAATAACAAATATCGGTTTCCTTTTAATCTTGTTACAAATTTATTATCTTCTTTTATATCATTAACTAAATACTCATTGGCATCATATCCTCTATCTCTTATAAATATTGGCTTTTTATTATATTCATTTAACACCTTTATTACTTCTTTTTCTCCTTGTAGTGTCTCATCATTCTCACTTTTAAATTTATCACTTACTGTGGAATAAATCTTACTATATAAACTTATTGGTGTCTTTTTTATTTCACTTAGTGCAACATACTCACATACTTTGTAACCATTCACATACTTTTCCTCTTGACTGCTTGCATCTCTTATTACACATAAATCTTCTAATTTTTTACTATATTCTTTATTTATATCTGTATCATCATTTAATACAATTACATATTCACTTGGAAGATATTTCATTATCTCTTTATAATAATTATGTTTTATTATATTTTTCTCTTCTTTTTCAACAAATGACAATCTATTTGATAATCTATCTATTGTATTTGATAGTTTTATTTGTTCTTTTAATTCTCTTGATATATCACTTATTAAGCAACTTTTACTACTTAGTAATCCATAAACCATATCTTGTGTTAATTTTTTAGTAACCTTTAAAGTATTATTTGTCATTTTATTGCAAAAATTTAAAATTTCTCTTTTCGTTTGATAGGTTTCTTTGGTAAAATAATTCATGTAAAACACCTCCATATTTTTGTTTAGTAATTATTTTATTTACCAATTTAATTTTACTAAAATTTGGACTGTTTTACCTTAATTTTCAAACAAAAAGATGAAAAAGTTATTCACAATTTTATCTTTTTTTGTGGCAAGTTTTATTTTTGCCGAAACTCAAACAACTTCTCTTATTATAATTATTAGGAATAAAGTTTCATTTAATTTGTTATTTTAATCTATATATTGTATAATACACTAGGAAGTGGAAATAATGGATGATATCAAAGTAGGAGATAAATTAGCAATTCATTGCTATAAACATAATGGTAAAATAGATAGAATATCAGATGAAGCGACAGTGTTAGAAATAACTGATGAGATGTTGGTAGTTGCTAATTATAAAGCTAAGTTAACCGAAAGCGATGGCAGAAGTCATAGAACGAACGAGACAGCAATAATCTTTTTTTACAAAAATCAGTGGTTTAACGTAATTGCTCAATTAAAAAAACCAGGTTTATTTTATTATTGTAATATAGCTACACCATATTTAATAGATGGGAAAGTTATAAAATATATAGATTATGATTTAGATTTGAGGGTTTTTCCTGATGGTGGTTTTAGAGTTTTAGATAGAAATGAGTATAATTATCATAAAAAGGTAATGGGATATTCAAGAGAACTTGATTTAATTATTCGAACACAGTTAACAAAATTAATAGACATGAAAAGAGCTTTAAAAGGTCCATTTGAACCAGGAGTAGTAACAAAATATTATAATATGTATGAAAAATTGTAAAAAGTATACAATTTTTTTCTTGCATTTACATATTATTTATTGTATACTAAATTCGTTCTTGAAAAAGAGCAACTAAAATATGTCAAATTTTTTAAATTTTTGCTTAAAAATTAACTAAAAAGCAAGTAATTGAAAAAAAGTTAAAAAAATGTCAAAAAAGTGTTGACATCATACTTTGAATTTGGTATATTACTAGTGCACAGCGAAAAAGTAGTGCAAAAACGATCTTTGAAAACTAAGTAAAAAAGTCAATTTGAGTAAGCTTGGATAAAAACTTAGTATAAGATATGATGAAAATCATTTTTTTATTGAGAGTTTGATCCTGGCTCAGGATGAACGCTGGCGGCATGCCTAAGACATGCAAG